>JAHZJB010000075.1 GCA_022601135.1 Actinomycetes bacterium
ATGAAGAACGAGGCCGACGGCTCGTCGAAAAAGAAGAAAAACGCGGGCTTCCTCGCCAAGCTCGACAAGGACCGACGGGAAAAAGGCTGCGAGTACGCCGTACTCGTATCCATGCTCGAAGAGGATTCCGATCTATACACTGGTATCACCGACGTTTCACACGAGTACCCAAAGATGTTCGTCGTACGGCCGCAGTTCTTCCTCGCTATCGTCGCCCTGCTTCGCAATGCTGCCCAGGAGACCATCGTGGTTAGGGCCGAGCTGGAGCAGGTGAAGAAGCAGAACATCGACATAACCAACTTCGAGGCCGAACTTGACGGGTTCAAGTCGGCGTTCGGCAAGAACTACGACCTCGCGAAACGCAAGTTCGATGTGGCCATCAAAGATATTGACAAAGCTATCGATCGCCTCCAGAAGGTAAAGGATGCGCTGCTCGGCTCCGAGAACAACCTTCGCCTCGCTAACGACAAGGCGACCGCCCTCACCGTCAAGAAGCTCACTCGGGGCAACGAGACGATGAAGGCGAAATTCGCTGAACTCAAACCACCCGGGAAAAACGGGGACTGATGTACCCCGGTTTGTCCGGAGTCGGTTCGCTTGACTTTGGGTCACGACGTCCGCCGAAGGAGCAGTGTCTGTGTCCAGGCGTACATCACCGCCGACTACCTCGCCTGGAATAAGCTGCAGCGCTCGGTGCGCCGCCCCGGACGCGTCCCACCGGCCGGCCGCGCGGGTCCAACTCCTCGTTGTGTGTCGACGCGGATACAGTGCGCAGATGCCGTCCGTACGTGCCAGATTCACACCACTGCTGCTCAGCGCCCTGGCAACATCCGTTTTGCTTGCCTCGTGCGCGCAGACGCCAGTGCCCGCGTCGTCATCGGGTGCCCCGCCGGCGCAGACAACCAACCCGATAGCCGTACGTCTCAGCGCCGAGGGGGCCGTGCGCCCCGGCATCGAAGTCTTCCTCACTGATCTGCCGCCGGCGCTGCGGGGCAAACGGGTTGGCCTCATCACCAATCACACCGGGATCGACCGGTCACGTACCTCGGACATCGATCTGATCGCACAACACGACGACCTGCAACTCGTGGCGCTGATGGCGCCCGAGCATGGTATTCGCGGCACCATCGAGGCGGGTGTCAGGGTCGCCGATGATGTCGACGAACAGACCGGCGTACCGATCTACTCCCTCTACGCCACGCAGGATCACAGTCCGACGGCCGCGATGTTGAAGGACGTGGACCTCTTGGTCTACGACCTCCAGGAAGTCGGCGGACGCACGTGGACGTACGTGTCGACCATGGCGCTGGCGATGCAGGCCGCGGCGAGGAAGGGCATCCCCTTCGTGGTGCTCGACCGGCCGAATCCGATCGGCGGCGAGATCGTGGAAGGCGCGCTGCTCGAACCGGCGTTCGCTTCATTTGTCGGTATGTACCCCATCCCTGCACGGCACGGCATGACGGTCGGTGAACTCGCCACGCTCTTCAACCAGCAGCAGGGCATCGGCGTGGACTTGATCGTCGCGCGAACCGAGGGTTGGCGCCGCGCGCAATGGTTCGACGACACAGGTCTTCCCTGGGTAAACCCGTCACCCAACCTGCGGTCGCTGGCGGCGGTGACGAGCTACCCGGGCACCGTCTACTTCGAGGGCACCAACATCGCGGAGGGCAGGGGCACAGATCGGCCGTTCGAGCAGGTCGGTGCGTCCTGGCTCGATGCGCCGCGCGTGGTCGCGGCCATGAACGCCATGCAGCTCCCGGGCATTCACTTCGAGGCCATCACCATGTCGGTCGCCGACACCGCACTCAAGTTTCCCGGACAGACCATCCCGGCCGTCGAGCTGGTCATCACCGATCGGCAGACCTACCGGCCGGTCCGCACGGCACTGCTGCTCATCGATGCGATTCGCCAGCAGCATCCGGACGACTTTGCCTGGGGTCCGACGATCGATCTGCTGACCGGATCGGACAAGGTGCGCCGTGCGATTAATACCGGTCGACTCGCGTCGCTCCTCGAGGAATGGGACCGCGAAGCCGCCGCATTCCTCCAGAGCCGAGCGGCGTACCTGTTGTATTAGCGGGCCACCGTCCGCTGTCGGCTAGGCCGCTTCGAAGCTCCCCGGCACCAGCGGACGTCCCGCCTTCTTGCGGCCGCGAACTCGCATCTGCCGAACACGTCCGCGGCACTTCGCCCACCACCCGAAGGCGAACCACGTACGTTGCTAGACATCAACGGAAAGTGTCGGCACACCCGGGGAGAACAACTTCATGCCAAGCCGCCAGCGCACGGTAACAGCGCCCGGTGTCGTCAAACACATCGACCCCGATCTCATGGAAGACACCGGTTCGGGACTGGACTTCGGTACGCGCCCTGACCGGATGCTCGGGCACGTGACCCCGGTCGACCGTTTCTTCCTCCGCAGCCACGCACCGACACCGGACGTGGACCTGCAGCGCTGGCGGCTGCACGTCCACGGAGACGCGGTACAACACCCGCTCACCTACACCTACCACCAGCTGTGGAACGAGTTTCCGCTGTTCAGCAAGGTGCTCACCATCGAATGCGCCGGCAACCGACGGGTCTTGTTCGGCCAAGAGACAGGTGTGAAGTTCGACGGCACCCAGTGGGGCCGTGGCGCCATCAGTACGGCCGAATGGACCGGCGTGCGGCTGCGCGACCTGCTCGAACCATCCGGCGTTTGCGCCGACGCCTGCGAAGTGATGGCAGAGTCCTTCGACGACATCTCGGCCCGTCGCCCACTGCCAATGGCCAAAGCCACCGCAGATGACACGCTGGTCGCCCTCGCCATGAACGGCCAGACGCTACCACCGGATCATGGTTTTCCAGCACGCCTCGTCGTCTCGGGCTGGCTTGGGGCCGCCAGCATCAAGTGGCTGCATCGCTTCGACGTCACATCCCAACCACATCCGGTCCCCTGGACGACCATCGACTACGTGATCGCTCGCCACGACTACCCAGCCGATGGGCCTGCACTCGGGCCGGCGATCACCGCGCTCACAGTGTCCAGCCTCGTCGAGCTGCCGTGGCCGGCCGAGCTTGTCTGCGAACCGCAGATCGTTCGCGGCCGCGCCTACGCCGGTGAAAACCCCGTCGCCGCCGTCGAATACCGCATCGACGATGGCCCCTGGACCCGGGCCACGATCACCACAGCCGCAGAGTCCGGCGTGTGGGTGCGATGGCAGTTCGGCTGGCACCCTGAACCCGGCGACTATCTGCTTCGCGTTCGCGCCACTGATAGTCGCGGAAACACCCAGACCGAGACAACCCCGCACAACGAACTGGGCTACCTCCACGAATCAGTCTTGGCGCACCCGATTTCTGTGGTGCGAGGGATACCCGAGACAACCTCATCGGGCTGATGGGCGCTGCCCCGCAGGGCGCCTGCGACGACGTCGGCGGTATTTCGCCGGTACGCCTCCGGCGTCATCCCACACCATCGCTTGAAGGCTCGCCGAAAGTTGGCGCTGTCGTGATAGTTGAGCAGATCGGCGACCGACTGCACCGTCATCCGCTCGTCACGCAGATATCGCCGGGCCTGGCCGGCCAATACGTCGTCCTTGATTTGACGAAAGCTGGCCCCCTCGTCGTTGAGGCGCCTGGCCAGCGTGCGCTTGCTCATGAACAGTGCGGCAGCGGCATCGTCTTCGGTGAAGGATCCCGTGGGGTGGGTCAGCATCATGGTTTCGATCTGGCGCCGCATGCTGAGTTGCGGGCTTTGCAGCTCGGCGAGCAATGCCTCGCACTGCGACCAAGCCAGCAAGTACGTGTCGCGATTCGCTGAGGCGTTGGGAATCTCGCACAACTCGGCGGGCAAGCGGATCTCGAAGTCCGGGCACGAGTACCGCAGGCGGCCGGGAAGGTGGTCATGGTAGCCCGCGCGTGGGCCGGGATCAGGATGCGTGAAATTGATTTCGGCCGTATCCGGGACGCGGCCACTGATGAACTCGGCAATGGCGTACAGCGCCATCGTGCTGACTTCGGCCAGAAACCTGACCACCTCGGCCGGGACGTCTGCGGTGAGCCGAAACCGCATCACCGCGACGTCCTGGCCGCGGTCGTAAGTGACACGCCACAGCGGCATCTGCGTCACCGCGAACTGCTCGACCGCCTCCAGTGCCGTCGCCAGATCCGGACTGCTGCTCGCGACGAAACCCATCGGCCCGTGCACGGCCGGGGTGAGCCGGCGGCCCAGCCGCACCCCGAAGGACGGCTCACCGGACAGCCGCAGGGCGTTGCGCACAATCTGGATCTGCTGGTCCGGCGTGAGGCGTGTTTCCTCGTCGAGTAGCTCCTCGGGCGTGATCGCCGTCCCCGCCAGCAATGCCGTGAGATGGGTCGTGCGCAATCCCAACTCTTGCGCCATCAGGCGCGAATAGACCGCGGGGATGCATGCCTGCGCCGACGGCTCCACGAGGAAAAATTGTCGTGAAATGACCCCCTGCTGTCAACTCATGACCTCCGACGCAGGCCCCGGATGAGGCACAGTCATTGGTATGGGACACGTCACCTTCACTGAGCATGACGGCACCGCGCACATGGTCTCCATCGAGGAAGGCAAGTCCTTGATGAAGCATGCCATCGACAACATGGTGCCCGGCATCGACGCCGACTGCGGCGGCGACGCAGCCTGCGGAACCTGCCACGTGATCGTCGACAGCGCATGGTTTGTCAAGACCGGCTCCAAGAGCGACGACGAGGAGCAGATGCTGGATATGACGCCCGAAGCCGCCCCCACCTCGCGCCTCTCCTGCCAAATCACGGTCACCGAGGATCTCGACGGGCTGACTGTCACGTTGCCCGAATTCCAGATGTAGCGAAGGGCTGGATCATGAACCTGTCAGCAACCCTGATCAACGCGACGGCGCCGGTGGTGCCGATGCACTGGCAAATCAAAGCCGCACATCTGGCCCAGAAGGTGATCGACAAGTCCGGGATCAACCCGCCGGTGCCTGAGTTCACCGAGGCGCCGCTGCCCACGGCCGACACGCTCGACATCGGCGACATCGACCTCAGCAACCCGTTCCTGTGGCGACAGGGAAAGTTCGACTCCTATGCCAAGCGGCTGCGGGACCAACAACCCGTCCACTACAAGGCCGACAGCCCCTTCGGCCCCTTCTGGTCGATCACCCGTTACGAAGACATCGTCTTCGTCGACAAGCACCACGATTTGTTCTCCGCCGAGCCCATCATCTTGCTGGGCGACCGGCCCCGCGGCCTCGAACTCGAAACGTTCATCGCCATGGATCCGCCCAAGCATGACGAGCAGCGCAGGGCCGTCCAAGAGGTCGTCGCACCCAAGAACCTCAAAGAAATGGAAGAACTCATCCGTAGCCGCACCAAAGACGTGCTGGACAATCTGCCGACCGATCAGCCCTTCAACTGGGTCGAGCGGGTCTCCATCGAGTTGACCGCCCGGATGTTGGCGACGTTGTTCGATTTCCCCTATGACCGGCGCCTCAAGCTGGTGGAATGGTCGAACCTGGCGGCGTCGGCACCGGAGTCCACCGGCGGCGTAGCAGATCGTGACGCACTGTTTCCGGCCGTGGCCGAAATGGCCGAGGCCTTCTCGCAATTGTGGCGGGAACGGGAAGCGCAACAGAAAGCGGGCGCCGAGCCCACCTTCGATCTGATCAGTCTCATGCTGAACAACGAGAGCACCAAAGATTTGATCAACCGGCCGACGGAGTTTTTGGGCAACCTGGCGCTGCTGATCGTCGGCGGTAACGACACCACCCGTAACTCCATGAGCGGCGGCGTGCTGGCGCTGAACCAATTTCCCGGGGAGTTCGACAAGCTCAGGGCAAATCCGAAGCTGATCCCGAACATGGTCTCCGAGATCATCCGGTGGCAGACTCCCCTGGCGTACATGCGCCGGGTGGCCAAACAAGACGTCGAACTGGGCGGAGCCACCATCCGCAAGGGCGACAAGGTGGTGATGTGGTACGCCTCGGGCAACCGCGACGAACGCTCCATCGACGACCCGGATCAGTTCATCATTGATCGCAAGGGCGCCCGCAACCACGTGTCGTTCGGTTTCGGGATTCACCGATGCATGGGCAATCGGCTGGCCGAGATGCAGCTGCGCGTGCTGTGGGAAGAGATCCTGCAACGCTTCGACCACATCGCGGTGCTGGGCGAGCCGGAAAAAGTGCAGTCCAACTTCGTGCGCGGCTACTCACGCATGATGGTGCAGCTAACCCCCAAAAGCTGACCTGTGACCTGCGATCAGACGTGCGTCATCGTTGGCGCCGGCCATGCGGCCGCGCAGCTGGTCGCCACCCTGCGCCAACGTGGCTGGTCCGGGCCGATCAGGCTGATCGGCGACGAGGGACGGGTGCCCTACCAGCGACCGCCGCTGTCCAAGGCATACCTCGCCGGTGAAGTCGACGCCGAAAAGCTGGCGATCCGGCCCGCGTCGTTCTACGCCAAGCACGACGTCGACATCGTCGCAGACCGCGTCACCGCGATCGACCGCGACGCCAAGACGGTGACCCTGGCGACCGGAAACATCGTGGCCTACGACAAGCTCGCCCTGTGCACGGGGGCCAGGGTGATCCGGCTCCCGTTACCCGGTGAGAACCTGCCCGGGGTGCACTACCTGCGTACCCTTACCGACGTCGAAGCCATCAGGGATGAACTCGCAGCGGTCAGGCGGGCCGTGGTCATCGGGGGCGGGTACATCGGCCTGGAGACCGCCGCCTCCCTGCGCAAACTCGGCAAGGACGTCGTGGTCGTGGAGATGGCTGACCGGCTGCTGCAGCGGGTGACTGCGCCGGCGGTCTCGGCGTTCTATCGCCGCTTCCACACCGAACAGGGCGTTGGCATCGTGACCTCCGCCGCCGCCGCACGCATCGAGGGCGCCGGCGGGGTGGAGCAGGTGGTGTGCTCGGATGGCCGCGCGTTCCCCGCCGACCTGGTGATCATTGGGGTCGGCATCAAACCGGTAACCGAACTCGCCCAGGAGGCAGGGCTCCTCGTCGATGACGGAATCGTCGTCGACGAGTTCTGTCAGACCGCCGATCCCGACATTGTGGCGGCCGGCGACTGCGCATCCCAGCGCGACGCCCGAACCGGCCAGTACCGCCGCCTCGAATCAGTTCCGTCTGCCGTCGAACAAGCCAAGAGCGCAGCCGCCGCAATCTGCGGCCAGCCGGTTGCTCAAACGAGCCTGCCCTGGTTCTGGTCGGACCAGTACGACCTCAAGCTCCAGATGGCCGGCCTCAACCGGGGGCACGATCAAGTGATCATCCGCGGGCAGTCCGACAGCGGAGATAGCTTCGCGGCGTTCTACTTCCTCGAGGGGCGGATGATTGCCGCCGACTGCATCAACCGGCCACAAGAGTTCATGCTGGCCAAGCGGCTGTTAGGCAACGGTCAGTCCGTAGATCCCGAGACCGTGCGAGATGAATCGCTGACGGTTAAGGATCTCTTGGCGGCCGCAACCTAGGCTCACTGCTGGCCGCCCCATCAGGCCGCGCGGTGACGTATCGGATGGGTGCTGCGAGTAGAACTTTGGCAATGTGGATCGGCGCCCCACTGGCCGGCCGACAGTGACTTTGGGATTCCGCTCTCCCCGCGAAATACGCCACGGTATCGTCGAAAGGTCCTGGTGAACGACCGTCTAGAGAGGTGACCCCTTGACTACCGTTGAGGCTCCGAAAGTGTTGCACCAACTGTGGAAAACAATGCTGGCATGGGGGGTTCTCACCCTGATTCTCGGCGTCGTGGTGCTGATCTGGCCCGGCAAGTCGATTTTGGTTGCCGCAGTTCTGTTCGGCATCTACCTCCTGGCCTCGGGTATCGCACAGATCGTCTTCGCCTTGTTTCTCGATGCCTCCGGGGGCCAACGGGTGCTGTTATTCATCAGCGGCGCCCTGTCGATCGTGTTGGGCGTGATCGCTTTTCGCCACTTCGAAGAAGGCTGGCCGATCTTGCTGCTCGCCATCTGGATCGGGGTCGGCTTCATCTTTCAAGGAGTCGCGGAGGCCGGTCTGGCGGCCAGCTTTCCGGGGCTGCCCGGCCGCGGATGGCACATCTTCCTGGGTGTGCTGAGCGTCATCGCCGGCATAGTGGTCATGGCGTGGCCGTTCGGTTCCATCGTGATGCTGGCGATCGTCGCCGGGGTGTGGCTGGTGGTCATCGGTGTCACACAGATCATTTGGGCGCTGCGCGCACGCAAGGAAGTCGACTCTGTGGAGAAGGTCCTGACGCAGTGAGCGGACGGCGCCGATACATCTCATAGATTTACTCGCCGCCAGTCGGCCCCAGTGGGCCCATGAAACCCAACATCCCTGAGGTCTTTGGCTGTCGGTGACGCCGCCGATGAACTCACCCTATTACCAGGCCAGTAGCTCTGCTGGAATCGAAGACGTTGATTTTCAACCGGAGACGCCGTTACCCGTGGGGTAAGGCTGGGCGCCGTGGCCCAGTACGAGGACATGGGCGGGTGACACGGGCATGCGGTCGGGCAGACTGATCCGCAGCATGCCCTCGGCCACCTGCCAATTCACTGGCTGATCGAGGCCGAGTACTCGCACGCTGGTGACTGCGGTGGCGTCGATGCCGCGAATGCCGAACTCACGCACGGGCACGTCAAGCAGGATGGCGTTGAGAGCGCCATCCCGTTGGGTGAACCGGACCGCGGTGCCCTCGGTGGTGGTGGCTTCGGCGATCTTCCATGGGCGGGTGCCGTAGATGGCGTGGCCATTGTCCTTCAGCCAGGCGCCTAGTCCCCGAAGGGGTACTAACTGCTGATCAGGGAAGCGCCCCTGCCCGTCCGGTCCGATACCAATAAGCAAGTTGCCGTTCTTGGACACGATGTCGACGAATGACCGCACCAGTTCGGTCACCGTCACGATGTCCTCTGGGCGCTCATTGCGGTTGGCGCCGAACGAATGCCCAACTCCGCGGGTCGACTCCCACTTGCTGTCCTGAATGGAGTCGAATGTCTTGTACTCCGTTGTGCGGATGTCGAAGTGATGACTGGTGGGAAAGGTCAGCGATCGGTATCGGTCCGGGACGAGCGGCCAGAAACGCTGAATCAAACGACCGCCCAGGCGTGCCACCGCATCTCTGAGGATGCCGCGATGGCCGGCGGGCTCGGTCCAGCGGTCGTTGATGATGCCGTCGGGAACGGTGTTGTAGTACTCGGCGAACAGGCCGGGCAGATTCCCCCCGCCAGGCCAACAGATGTCATTCCACAGCACCGACGGTCGGTAGCGATGAATGAGGTCGCGCACGTGGGCGGTGGCATACTCCGCATAGTCGGACGTGTGAGGGGCCGCGAGGATGGCATCGGCCGGGTTCTGCAGCAGTGCGTCGTTGTAGGGCCAGTCGTACCCTCCGGAGTAGTACAACCCCATCCGCATGCCGGCATCCAGGACGGCGCGCCGCAGGTCGCCCACAATGTCACGGTTCGCGTGGTACAGGCCCTTGCGCGGGTGCTCAAGCTCGGTAGGCCACAGGCAGAATCCGTCGTGGTGCTTGGTGGTGAGCACCACGTAGCCCGCGCCGGCACCGCGGCACACCGCGGCGATGGAGTCCATCTTGGCCGACGCGGTTCCGCCGTCGAAGGCGGCCACGAAGTCGTCGTAGTTCGCATCTGGTCCGTAGGTCTCGCGGTGGTGCTGCCAGGTGGGACTTCCAGGCAGCCGACTGGTGTTGAGATACCACTCCGCGTACGGGTTGTTTCGAAGCAATCCGGCCGGACCGTCGGTTTTCAACTGCTGCTGGATGTCGGCTACCTGTGGAGCCCACCCCGGCACCGAATACAGACCCCAGTGGATGAAGATTCCCAGCTTGGCATCGTCGTACCAGCTGGGTAGCTGATGAGAAGACACGGATTCCCAGTTCGGGCTGAACATGTGGCGACGCTACTTCTGCACTCTTGAGTCGCGCAGCCCCGAAGCTAGAGCGGAGACAGCCGATCCAGATTGACCACGATCGCCTCCTGCGTGGTGCGGGCGATGACCACCTCGGCGGTTTCGTTGGGATCCGGGTTCTCTTCGCGGTGCGGCAGATACGGCGGAACGAAAATGTAGTCGCCGGGTTCGGTGGCAACACGGACCTCACGCTCGCCGTCGTGATAGACGAACTCGGGGTGCCCCTTGCGGACGAAGATTGCGGTTTCGGACTCACCGTGGTGATGGTTGCCCGAGGCCATCGCCGGGGCGACATGCGTTTCCCCCATCCACAGCCTGTCGGACCCGACCAGGCGGCCGCTGATCGCCGAGAAGCGGCGCATGCCGTCTGTCTGCGCGGTGTCGGCGTCGATATCGGCCGCCCGCACATGGTGAACCCGCGTGCCGGCCGGCGCGCTGCCGGTCAGATCGGGGTGGAAAGCGTCGCCCGCCATGGTGCAGACAATAGTCGCGCGGCCCATCGCACCGGAGTCGATTCCCAGGGCCTGCCGGTTAGTTGGCGTCCGCCGCGACGTCGGCAGACGGCGTCCGGCCCGGATCGTGGAAGGGTGCGCCGAAATCCGGAACCTCGAGCAGACCGTCTCGGCGCGCGGACGCGATGGCATTGCCCAACAGCGGAGCCAGCGCTGCGAATGAGCCCATGTCGAACAACAGCGGCGTGAGAAGGCGGTTGTGGACGTACCCGAACGAACTGCCCGTCTCGGGATCGGCCCAGCCGATGGTTCCCCCCAGCCCGATATGGCCGTAGCCAGGCAGGAATCCCGGTATGGGCGAGGATTGAAACCCGCGGTGGTAGGAGAAGGGAATACCGAGGTTGATGTCGGGCGACAGATCGACCTCGCCCACCAGTCCGCGCGTCAAATCCGGTGACAGCAGCCGGGTGTTGTCCATGGCGCCGTTGTTGGCCAGGGCCCCGTACAACTTGGCCAGCGCTCGTGCCGTCACCACTCCGTTGGCGGCGGGCATCTCGGTATCCAGAAACGGCATATCGCCTTTGAGCAAGGACGTGATCCCGGGAAAGTACACCGCGCCCAACATGCCCGAGAACGACAGCCCCGCCACTTTTGGCGCGACAAAGTCGAAAATCGGTGTAGGAATGGCGCTCTGCGGGAACAGCGTCTGGGCCGCCACCGTGGGGGCGCTGGCCGGCGGACGACCCAAGTGCAGGCCATCGGTATCGAGGGGGCGCGCCAGTTCGTCGCGGAACAGCTCACGCATGCCCAGGCCGGTCACCGCGCGCGCCAGCCCTGACAGCAGCCAGCCATAGGTCACCGCGTGATATGCCGGGGTACCGTACGTCGGGTCCAGTGGCGCCGCGGCCAGCCTTTCCTCCATGGCGAGGTGGTCGAGCACCTCGTCCTTGCCGACACCCTTCAGATGCGCCAGGCCGGCCCGATGCCGCAACACGTCATTGACCGTGATCTCGGACTTACCGTTGGCCCCGAACTCCGGCCAGTACTCGGCCACCGGCGCGTCGTAGGCGACCAGGCCCCGGTCGGCCAGTCGATGGATAACCGTGGCCGCCAGACCCTTTGTCGCGGAGAACACCATCGCGCCGGTATCGGCGGTCCACGGCACCTTACCGCGCCGGTCCGAACACCCGATCCATACGTCCACGACCGGTTTGCCGTCGATGTCCACCGCAAGGGCTCCGCCACCCAATTGGCGGGCCGGATACAGCGCGGCGAACGCCCGGATGACGCCGCCGAAATGCGGATCGGCCCCGCCGTGCACGCCCGAGGGGAGGCCGTTCCCGGCCGTGAGAACAGACTGCGCCATGAACTCAACGATGCTCCCGGACGCACCGGCTGTCCAGGAATCGCGGTATTTACCCGATCATCGACACCAGCGTGTACTCGCCCCGTTGCCGCGCTCTAAGCTGATCCACGAACGACGCGTCCCTTTAACAGCAAAATCCGTCGCGAGACGGCCCGAGTCACTACCATCAGATGACGGAATAGCTCACGATGGCGCCAAGAGAGGTGCAATGACCAGCGAACAAGGCATAGAAGCAGCCAGCGCCGAGGGACGACTCGAGTGGCTGCGCAGTTCGATGACGACGGAGCCGTCCGGTGCGGCGAACGCGACGTGGCATTGGATCGAGGAACTCTCCGCGCGCGGCAAGACTGATTCCGCCGCCCAAGCGGACGCCGAGCTCAACGAGTTGTTCCGGATGGGCACCGTGCCGACCGACCTGCACGGGCCCACCGAGGGCATCCTGGTGATGACGACGACGAACCCGAAACTGGACGCGGCGGTCCGGGCGGTGACCGCACTGTGGATGCCGTGGCAGGGCAAGCGGTTCGATTCCGAAGCGGCCGTCGGCGACAATCGGCTCACCAAGAGCACCGGGCTGGTGGGCAAGCTGCTCTGGCCGCTGTACTCGATGCGCGACGCCGAAGCGGGCAAGCTTGCCTTCGACTTCAAGACTTACGTCGAGGCCGGCAAGGACGACCCGGACTTGCAGGTGATGGTCATCGACTACGCCAATATCGAGAAGAACCCGAAGCTGATCATTCGCAGCGTTCGCGACGAGCTGGTCGAACTCGTCCCCGGCGTCTACCTCGGGAAGATTCTGTTCAACTCCGGGGACAAATTCAGCAAGATCGGTTACTTCGCGCTGCGCACACCGCGCTGATCAACAGCCAACGCTGGTCAACACCAAACAGAAAAGAGAATTCCAGTGAGCCGTCAGTGGTACGAGCAGCCGTCGTTGATCCTTCAGGCTCGGGAGCTCATGAAGCTCCGGGTCGAGTTGCGGGAGAAGAATCTCTTCGAGAACCCCGATATCAGGCCTAAAGAAGATCTCGGCAAGGCGACCGACGAAGAGAAGCGGGCCCGGACACCGGACGGCACGTTCAACGATCTTGACGTGCCGTGGATGGGGGCGAAGGGCACCGGCTTCGGCCGCAACGCTCCTCCGGAGAAGACGGTCGTCGACCGCAAGAGGCTGCTCGAACCGGATCCGCGGATGATCAGTCGCAGGCTGATGGCGCGCGACGAGTTCAAGCCCGCCGGCATCGTCAACACCATCGCCGCCGCCTGGATCCAGTTCGAGAACCACAACTGGTTCTTCCACGGCAACGGGGTACCCGAGAAGACCATCGACATCCCGATGCGCGAGGGCGACGACTTCCCCGAGAATCCGATGCGGATTCGCTGCACTATCCCGATGCACGGTGAGATCAAGGACGGCTGCCCGGCGCCGACCTTCCAGAACACCGAGTCGCACTGGTGGGACGGCTCACAGATCTACGGCAGCGGCGTCGAGAAGCAGAACCAGATCCGCACCTTCGTCGACGGCAAGATCAAGGTCGCCGACGACGGGCGGCTGCCCACCAGCGACATCCCCGGCGTTGATCTCACCGGTTTCCAGGAGAACTGGTGGGTGGGTGTCGGACTGCTGCACACGCTGTTCGCCCGCGAACACAACTCGGTGTGCGATGCGCTGAAGAAGGCCTATCCCAGCCTGGACGACCAGCGCCTCTTCGAGCTGGGAGTCCTGGTGGTTTCGGCCCTGATCGCCAAGATCCATACCGTGGAGTGGACGACATGCGTGCTGCGCCATCCCGCGCTGCAGATCGGCATGAACGCCAACTGGTTCGGTGCGCTGGGCGAGACCTTCAAGGACAAGATGGGTCGCATCGGTGACAGCGAGTTGCTCTCGGGCATCGTGGGGTCGCCGGTAGATCATCACTCGGCGCCGTTCTCGCTGACCGAGGAGTTCGTCTCGGTCTACCGTCTGCACCCGCTGATTCCCGACGACTGGAACTTCTTTTCGCTGGATTCCGGTGAGCACCTCGAGCACCGAAACTTCACCGAACTGCAGGGCCGGTACACGCGCGACTTCATGGACCGGATGCAGATGGGCGATCTGTGGTACTCGATGGGGGGCGCCAGCGCCGGTGCGATCTGCTTGCACAACTACCCCAACGCGCTGCGCCAGTTGACCCGCATCGACGGACAGATCACCGACCTCGCGACCCTCGACATCGTGCGCGATCGTGAGCGCGGCCTGCCCCGGTATAACGACTTCCGCGAGGTGCTGCACATGCCGCGCCGGAAGAGCATCGACGAGATCACCCCGAATGCGCAGTGGGCCAAGGAGATCAACGAGATCTACAACGGCGACGTCGACGCGGTCGACCTGCAGATCGGAATGCAGGCCGAGCAACCGCCGAAGGGCTTCGGGTTCTCCGACACCGCGTTCCGCATCTTCATTCTGATGACGTCACGGCGGCTCAAGAGCGACCGGTTCTTCACCAACGACTTCACGCCGGAGACCTACACCCAAGTGGGCTTCGACTGGGTCAACCACAACACGATGAAGGACGTGCTGCTGCGCCACTACCCGGAACTCGAGCCGGTGATCGGGGACGTGGAGCGGGTGTTCGCGCCATGGCCCAAGCTAGGCGCCCCGGTGCCGGGGAAGAAGAATCCGATCGTCCAGCTGGCGGATTCCGTTCGCGCCTATATGCCTTGGGGGTAATTGACTGTGGCTGATGACTTCCCGCACGCGTCCGTTCTGGAAGGCATTCGGTTCACGGCGCAGATCGGCGCTCCCAACGTAATCCTCGGGCTGTTCAACAAGCGGGAACTGCCCACCAGGATCGCCTCGACAGTGGGTGCCGACTACCTGGGATACCGACTGGTCGAAGGGATGGTGCGCAGCTACGGCCCGGGCCCCTTCTATGTTCGGGTCGCGCGGGACGAAACGCTGCTGCTGCATGATCCGGCCGATCTGAAGTTCGTCCTGAGCAGTTCACCGGACCCTTTCGCCTCCGACCTGGAAACCAAACGCAAAGGGATGATGGCGTTTCAGCCCGATGCGCTGACGATTTCGCGGAACCCAGCGTGGGAGGACCGGCGGCGGTTTGCCGAGGCTGTTCTCGACAGCGACAAGAAGATGCACCGCCTGGCGCAGCCTTTTGTCGACGTCGCCGCCGAGACCGCCAAGCAGCTTGCCCCGGTGTCGATTCGGTGGCAGGACTTCAACGCGGCCTTCCAACGGATGACGCGCCGCGTCGTCTTCGGCAACCGGGCGGCCGACGACACGCGTCTCACCGAGGTGTTGAGCGACCTGATGTCGGCCGGCAACAAGATGCCCGGTGAGCCCGCCCCGCAGTATGGCGAGTTCCTCTCCATGATCGACGGATACCTGGATGCCCCGGAACCGGACAGTTTGGCTTCGCTGATCCCGGCGGCCCCCACAGCGCCCGACGTCACACCGTCCGGTCAGGTGATCCACTGGCTGTTCGCCATGGGTGATACCTTGGCGGCCAACGTCTTCCGCGCCCTCGGCGCCCTCGCCGCCCATGGCGAGCAACGCCACGAGGTGGAAGTCGAGATGGCCAACCGAGACATCACGTCCGCGGCCGGCATCGTTTCCCTCGACTACCTCGGAGGGTGCCTGTTCGAAGCGATGCGGCTCTGGCCCGCAACAACCATGTTCGGCCGGGTGGCTATTCGCGACGTTGAGTTCCCCAACGGCGCCGTACTCCCAGCGGGCGGGCAAGTACTCATCTACAACGTGTTCAACCACCGCAATCGTGACCGTATCCCGTACGCGGACCGGTTCTCACCAGGCGAATGGGTCAGTGGCGACGCCGGAAGCGACTGGTCCTACAACTTCTTCAGTCACGGGCCGCAAGTCTGTCCGGGTATCGGCCTGTCGATGCTGCTCGGCCAGACCGTGCTGGCCCACCTCCTGGACGCCGGGGTACCCACAGTCACGGGAACGAGCATGGATTCGACCAAACCGCTCCCCCACAGCCTCGACCTGTATGGGTTCAGCGTTGACATCAAATCACGCTGGTAGCGGAACCCGGATCTCGACGCTACTGCCGCAACTTCCTGGATAGGCTTGGTCAGCGGCCGCCGCCATCGTCGCGGCCGCCCCACCCGGCGTCGCCGGCGTGTGGTTCGACAGGTTCAGCGCCCCGGGGTGCGCCCTCGTCGGCAACCTGGTCGGCCAACTCAAGGCCCGCGCCGGCATACACGTTGAAGGCGATGCCGACACCGTGGTCTCTGGCCCAGTTCACTTCGTCCTCGTAGCGGGCGACGGCGGCGACCTTGCCACTGAACCCCGACTCGCGCAGGCATTCGAGCGCCGTGACGTTGGCACCGTGACGCGGCATGGCCAGAACCGCGATGCGCACCGACCCGGAACGCCGCAGACGATTCCAGAAGTCCAGGTCGGTGGCGTCACCTTCGATCACCCGCAGCCCCTTGGCCGCGAGCCGCTCGATTCGGGGTCCGTCGTAGTCGACGCCAACAACCCGGAGCCCGTAGTGATCGGTCAGTCGCTGGTAGGCGGCGAACCCGACCCTGCCCATTCCGATCACGACAACTTCGGCGCCACCGACGTCCCCCGGGCGCTCCTCGGGGTGCAGGCTGTGTTCGTCCTGTGCGGGTAGTCGCGCCGCGATCTTCTCCACCATCAAATGGCCACGGCCGTTCACCAGGGCCGATACCACGAAGCTCAGCGCCACAGCGATCGACATCTCCACCAGCCAGGCCTGTGCCAGCAGCCCGGCGGAGACCCCGACCGACACGACGATCAAACCGAACTCCGAGTAGTTCATCAAGCTCAGCCCGGCCAGCAGAGCGGTGCGATATCGCAGCTTCATTCGCGCCAGCAGCAGCACATACCAGGCTCCCTTGAAGGGCAGGAGCAACAGCATCAGCAACGCGACGCCAATGGTCGGCAGATCCGGCAGCCCGCTCAGACCGATTGATACGAAGAACCCCACAAGCAGCAGTTCCTTGATGTGGAACAGCGAACGGGCCAGCTCGGAGGAAGCCGGGTGCGACGCCAGGAGCACGCCCAGCACCAGCGCCCCCAAGTCCCCTTTGAGGCCGACGGCAGAAAACAGTGCGTACCCCGGCACCAGCGCCATCACGATCCCGAACAGAGACTGCATCTCGCCGTGACCCAGCCGGCTCCAGATCCTTCGCAGGACCCGGGTCAGCGGCCACAGGCCCACCAACGCCAACGCCCACGGGCTGGGCAGGTGACCGCTGGTGGCGGTCAGGAAGACCACGGCGATGAGGTCCTGCGTCACCAGGATGCCGATGGCGACCCGACCGTAGAGCGCGTGAGATTCGCCCCGCTCCTCGAGAACCTTGACCACGAAGACCGTGCTGGAGAACGACAGCGCAAAGGCCAGTAAAGCGATCGTTTGCAGGCTCTGCCCGGCGAGCATGGCCACCCCGACCACCGAGGCAAGCCACAGGGCGATACCCGCGAGGACGACGCTGATCACCATGTGCGCCGACGTGGTGAGCCAGACTTCACGACGCAGCAGTATGCGAACGTCGAGTTTGAGACCGATGGCGAACAGCAGCAGGGTGACGCCCAGGTCCGCCAGCACCTCCAGCTGCGGCAGTTCCTCGACGTGAAGGGCATTGATGACGAACCCCGCCGCCAGGAAACCGACCAGCGGAGGCAAGCGCACCGCCATGGCAAGGCCGCCGAGACCGAACGTGATGACGAGATAGATGGCGACAACTGTCATGCGGTCTCCCCTGCTCGCCGACTTGAGCCAGTCGGAGCTAGATTTGGAGTCGAGACAAGAACGGTTCCGCGACGTCGGCGGTATGCGTCACGGCCGCCGCGATGCCGGCGGCGACACCCGTGGCCAGCGTCTGCACGGACATGCTCGGGGCGCCCAGGTTTCGGTCGAGCGCGGCAACTTCCGGCAGGTACGGCAGGTGCAGCCAGCCGGCGCGGATCGGCAAGTTGTGGGTGGCGATGTGGTGCAGCATGCCGTACATCAGGTGGTTGCAGACGAAAGTGCCAGCGGCATCGGATAAATCAGCGGGTATACCAGCGCGGCGCATCGCCAGCACCATGGCGCGATTGGGCGTCGTGGCCCAGTAGGCAACGGGGCCGTCGGCAGCGGTCGGTTCACCATTGAGGATTTTGCCCGCGGTGTCGGCCACGCCGTAGCGCGCGCAGTCGTTGAGGTTTTGCGCCAACCGTTCGACGGTGATCATGGCCCGGCCGCCGAATTCGCCAAGCATGATCAGCACGTCGGGCTTTTCTTCCTCTACCGCCTGCACGGTGGCTGCGACGGACTCGAAATAGGCACCCGGGACGATCCGCGACACTACCTTCGCGCCGGCAATGATCCTTCCGTCAACAGCTTCGGCTGCCAGTTGAGCGGGGTTCGTCGGTGTCATGGCATACGGGCCGAAACCCGTGACGAGCACTGTGGACATACGGGAACCTCCACGTTTGTACGCTGATCTGGCCGGTCACGGTGCAACGGTCGTCATGGGGCGGCTACTCGCCCAGGTTCTGCGTCCCACGTGGTGATCTGGCTCACCGGACGTCGAGCGACTGGCGTAAGCGGGTCGCCGCTGGTCGGCGCCCAGCCCAGCCGCAGCAGAGTTTGCGGGTAAGCCTCCCCCTCGAACACCTCGCAGCCCAGCGCCAGACGATCGCGCGCATTCTGCAACGGCTGCGTCAGCGGGCAACTCGCCAGACCCATCGCGGTAGCCGACAACGCTATTTGACTCAAGGTCTCGCCGGCTCGCAACCGCATGGAGTCGGTATCGCTATCGGTCCCCAGCACCACCATCGCGGCATCGTCGGTGTCTGCTCCGTTCGCGCTGCCGACGTCCCTCGCGTATCGAAGCGTGACATCGCCTTCCTCGAGCCGGGCCCATCGGATCTTGGGAACGACGCCCATTGCCACCTTGCACCGTGCGGCACGGATGTGGAAGAACTCGAGCGTGCCCGCCGGAATCGACTCCGCACTGTAGCGGCGGCGGTCGGCCCGTCGCCGCGGAATAGCTTCCGCTAATTCGATATTCACTGGACGCGCCGGCATTTCCACCAATTCGATCAGTGCCAAATGACTGGAATCGTCAGGATCGGGGAATCGTCGGACCCGGGGGGACCAACCCACGGCGGCCAGCGCGGTGAGGCAGTGATCCAGTACCGCGCCACAGCTGAGGAGGACGTCGCGCCGGTCGGAGTCGGTGTCGCCGAGTTGGCGACTCCAGTCAACGTAGAGATCCAAGCCGTCACGACCAACCCGCCACCGCCAGGGTTGCGAATTCTGGACTGACGGGGCACGGGCGGCGAGATCCAGCGCCCTCTCCAACGTCGCTGCGTCGGGCAAGCTACCGGCCAGAAGTCTCACCTCCACAAAAACAGCCCGCGCTGATACCACCGTCGGTTTCATCATAGGACCCTGCACCGGGTTGCATGAGGATGCCGGTGGCTACCTGCCCGGGCGCGTCGGTCGACAGCCGCCGCAGAGCGTCCCGATCCGCCCTGTGACGGACGGACGGTCACGGTATCGGCCGGACCACGATGATCAGCACACCGGTTTTGTAGGCTTTGGCTATGCCGCTCAACGACGGTGACATTTTCGCCGGTTACACCATTCAGCGGCTGCTCGGCGCCGGCGGCATGGGCGAGGTCTACCTGGCCCGACATCCGCGACTGCCCCGACTGGACGCGCTCAAGATTCTGACCGCCGACGCCACCGGCGATCAGGAGTTCCGAGCCAGGTTCATTCGCGAGGCAGAGCTCGCCGCAACCCTGTGGCATCCGCACATCGTGGGTGTGCACGACCGGGGCGAGTTCGACGGTCGGCTGTGGATCTCAATGGACTTCGTGGACGGCACCGACGCCGGCCACCTGCTCGAGCAGCAGTACCCCTCGGGAATGCCTCTTGACTACGTAATAGAGATCGTCACTGCGGTTGCCGAAGCCCTGGACTTCGCTCATGAACGACGTCTGCTGCACCGCGATGTCAAGCCGGCCAACATCCTGGTGACGACCCCTTCGGAAGGCGCCCGGCGCCGAGTGTTGCTGACCGACTTCGGCATTGCCCGCGAAACCGACGACATGAGCGGTCTCACCGAAGCCAACATGGCGATCGGTACCGTGACCTACGCGGCGCCCGAGCAGCTGACCAGCAAGGCACTCGACGGCCGTGTCGATCAATATGCGCTGGCGGCCACCACTTTTCATCTATTGACCGGCACCCCGCTGTTCAACAACTCCAACCGGGCTGTCGTGGTCGGCAACCATCTCCATACGCCGCCCCCGAAGCTTTCCGAGCGCCGACCCGACCTCGCCCACCTTGACGCGGTGTTGGCAAAAGCCCTGGCGAAAGACCCCGCGGACCGGTACCCGCGGTGCCTGGACTTTGCCCAGGCACTCGCCGCCCCACCGGATGCGACCACCGACAACACGGCCAAGCCCGCGGGCGATACGCACGCCGCCGGGTCGGTCACCGGCGCTCATACCGCCCCCGTCGGCCCGGCAGACCGACTCGATCCGGCGGTGCCGTCGCAACCATCGCACACCAGGCGTCTCGACATGATGACGGTGCTCGGGACCGCACGTGCGATACAGAAAAGACCCCCCGGACCTGGTGAAAACGAGGAGGTCTGGTCCTTCCGCGTGGAGCGATACGACTCCACCGGGAAAGCACACACCGTGGTTCCGGTGCAACTGCGGGGCAACTCCATCGCCGGACAGCTCTCCGATGGAGACGTCGTGGAAGTCAACGGCTTCTGGGACAACCGCACGCTGTTCGCCGACGGCCTG
The DNA here is from genome assembly GCA_022601135.1 of Actinomycetes bacterium. Taxonomy (GTDB): domain Bacteria; phylum Actinomycetota; class Actinomycetes; order Mycobacteriales; family Mycobacteriaceae; genus Mycobacterium. The sequence goes on from JAHZJB010000075.1 coordinate 20,515, forward strand.
GTCAACCATTCCGCCGGTCCCCGCCGGCGGTCCCCGGCAGCCACATTCAAGGCCAAACCCGCCAAGACTCCCGGGCCCAAGTCGCGCAGGGTGTTGGTGACTGTCCTGGGTGCGATGGTCGCCGCGATCACCGTGACGGCCTTCTTGGTCACCGGAGGGTTCGGGCTGTGGGCGGGTAGCAGCCCGGGGCAGATCGTGAAGCCCGAGCAGGCGACCGTGTTCTCCCCCGGCGGCTCACCTGACCATCCCGGACAAGCCGATCTGGCCATCGACGGCAATCCGGACACGTCATGGCCCACCGACACCTACCAGGACGCGGAACCGTTCCCCGTGTTCAAGGAAGGCGTCGGATTGATCCTGGAGTTGCCCGAGCCCACCGCACTGAGTCAGGTGACGATCGACGTGCCGAGCACCGGAACCGAGGTGCAGATCCGGGCAGCCGACAGCCCCACGCCTGCGAGCCTGTCCGACACCACCGAGCTGACCCCCGTCGTGTCGCTGGAGCCCGGAGAAAACACCATTAACGTGCGCAATAAGAAACGAACATCCAATGTCCTGGTGTGGATCGCGAAATTGGGTACGACGGACGGGCAGAGCCGCACCGATATCTCAGACATCACCCTGCGGGCCGCCCGCTGAGCTGCCCGGCTTCTCTTGACACCGGGGCCGGGCTGGTCGTCAATTTTTTGACAAATTAACCATCCGGAGCCGACGTACGGCATGGTTGACATCATGGCAAGTCAGATCCCGGGCCCCAAGGACATCAAGGCTGCGGCGCAGGCTGCGGCGGAAACAGCACAGCTCGCCGCGACGAGTGCGTTGCGGATCCCACCCGCATCGATCCAGCTCGCCGCCGAAATGCCGGATCTCATCGAGAATCTGGCGAGCGTCACCGAACGGCTCAACACGGCAATCGACCGAGCCGAGCGTTACCTGGCGCTCGCCGATCCGATGATCCGGACTCTGGATTCGCTGCTGCCGCAATTGGAGGCGCTGGTCGAGACAGGAAACGATCTGTACAACGCTGCCTCGTCGTTGCCAGGGGTGTCTACTCTAGGGCGATTCGCAAGTCGCGGTTCGGAGGATCCAGCGACAGGAAAACCCAAGAAAGGCCGATCCTCGAAGCCGAGGTCGAAGTCGTAGTTCCGGGAGGGCGGCTCAGGCTGCCTGGTCGCCGAGGGCCGACCAGCGAGGGATTCGCTGGCCGCCGACCCGAACGCCCCGTTGATGGAGGGTGACCAGCGAGCCGGAACGAACCACACCAAGGGGTCCCGGGCCCGCAAAGCGTGCGATCCCGGCCATCTTCAGCGCGAAGCCGGCTTTGGCCTGCCGGTATCCCACCCGGGCGCCGGCACCGAAGACGACGAGTAGGCCTACGAGACCCGGGAGTGCACCGGTGGCCAGGGCCCACAACGACAGCGGCACCAGCATCGCGCCGAAAGCCCGATCGAACAACGTTTCATACTTGCCCGCCATGGCAGGTATCGACGCGGGAACCACCTGGCTCGGTGCAGCGAGCGCGGTAAATGCGATCGGGCTGTGCGCCGCGAATCCCGAACGTGCGACGACGTCGTCGACCAGTTGCTGAGGTGCCAGCGGCAGCATCGGCGCAGCTACTGTTGGAGCGACGGACACCGGCTCGTCGGGCGCGACCACCACGCGATCTCGGTGGGCGGACTGTTCACCGACCAGCGCCGGACCGGTTCCGGGGCCGATCGTGAGAAAACCGAAGTTTGCGGCAAGGTCCGACGGTAACAGCATCACGGCAGTCGCCGACTGCGTCACGGAGTTCATGATGACCTCCACCAGCGCGAGGACATCGGACAATGGGGTTTCGGATGTGGGTAGTGCCCACAGCGCGGGCGGAATCGCGGCGACAGCGTCTCCGAGGGATACGACCACCGTGTTCACGGTGTTTCCCAGCGTCGCGACAACCGCGGTCGAGGTACCCACCAAGTCCGTGGTCAACTCGGCGACCACCTCGTTCAACGTCGGCGGCTTAATCGCCGGAACCGCCTCGGGCTCTGCGGCGGGACTGCCGTGCGCGGTTGAGGCCACCTCGCTTGCCACGACGGCGGGCCGCGTCGGCGAACTTCCCCCGGTCGGCGTCGCCGTAACGGGAACGGCGGCCACGGGCTCGGCCTCACCGGTGCCCGTCTCCGGCGCAGCTACGACTGGCTCGGGGGCCGCCTGCGCGTCCGTCACCTCCGACGCCGTAGCCGCCGACAGCGCCTCTGCGGTGGATCGGTCTTCGCTGGGCTCCGCCTCGGCGAGAGCCTCGACGTCGACGGCCACGTCGGATTCTGCTGATTCCAACTCAGCAACCACCGACTCCTCGACATCCTGCCCATCGACACTTGTTGCCGAGAGCTGGACGGAATCAGCCTCCCGAGAGAGCAGCGGGTCCCGGCCGCCGAACGTTGTCCTGAGGGATTCGCGAATACTCGCGACAGAGACGCCGGAGGCCGTCGAGGCCCCGTTCTCGGTGGTGGAGCCGTCGGAATCCGATGAACGTGCGGTCGAATCGCCGCCGTCGGTGTCCGCCACGGCGGTCGCCCCACCGGCGCTACCGATCAACAGCGCGGTGGAGAGCACCAGGACGCCTGTCGCGGAGCGAAGACCCTGCATAGTCGGAGCCTCCCCTCGACGCGGATCGAACCAGGTTTTCGTCACACCACCGCCAGCCATTGTCGCACAAGTTCGCTTCCAGGACGATTGCGTTGCCTCAGCAAATATCCCAAAAACAGGACGCCATCGGTCACCGCGGGGGAAACGGCGTCACCACGTCCGATTGCTGCCCGAACCACCCAGGATACCGGCAGCGACCCGTCCCACCCCGAATCCGATACCGTCGCAGCACGGGCCAGACCCACGACCAGACACTGAGGTGCCAATGCATTCTTTCCGCAAAGCCGTTGAAGACCGCGACGAAGCCGCCATCGAGGCATTGCTGGCCGAGGACGTCGTGTTCACCAGTCCGGTCGCCTTCAAGCCCTATCCGGGCAAACCCATCACTGCCGCGATCCTGCGTGGCGTGATGTGTGTCTTCACCGATTTTCGGTACACGCGCGAGATCGGCGATCCCGACGGTCAGGACCACGCGTTGGTGTTCGAGGCAACAGTCGCCGGGAAAAAGGTCACCGGCTGCGACTTTCTGCACGTCAACGACGACGGGCTGATCGACGACTTCATGGTGATGGTGCGGCCCCTGTCGGCTGCGACGGCTTTGGCCGAAGCGATGGGCGCCCAGTTCGACCGTATCCAACGCGATGCCCTCGAATCCGGCCAACAGCTCCACCCCTAGGCCATCGAACCCGGGGCGGTCGATCCCGGCTGCGGCGGCGCCCGCCTGCGCCGACCCGCGGACACCAGGTGCCCATCGGGGGAATTGGCTGGTCGTCGCATTGAGCGTGGTGGTCCTCACCGTCGCCGTGCTACAGACCGCGGTGGTCCCGGTACTCGGCGTGATCGCCGATCAACTGGGTGTCTCGACCGTTGCGGCCAGTTGGGCGGTGACGGCCAACCTGCTGGCGGCCGCCGCTGCCACCCCGTTGATCGGACGGCTCGCCGACCTGCACCGCAAGAAGCGCGTGCTGCTGATCGTGCTCGTAGTCGTGCTGGTCGGCTGCCTGCTCGCGGCTACCACGGCGTCGCTGGCGGTGCTGATCGTCGCCCGAGTGCTACAGGCGGCGTCGTTTGCCCTGTATCCGATCAGCATCGCCATCCTTCGCGAAGAACTCAGGCCCGGACGAATGGGATCGGCGATGGCCACGCTGTCGGGCACTCTGGGGTTCGGCGGCGGCGCCAGCCTGGTGGCGGTCGGTCTCTTGATGAGCGGTACCCCCGCGTATCACCGCGTATTCTGGCTCACCACGGCATTCACGGTGATCGTCTTGGCGATCGTGGTGTTCGTGGTTCCCGACCGCCCGCCAGGCACCACCGGGTCGGTCGACTGGCTGGGCGCCGTCGGTTTGGCAGCCGGGCTGACGTCCACCCTGCTGGCCATCACCCAGGGCAACACGTGGGGGTGGGGCTCGCCCGCCACGATCGCCAGCGCCGCCGGGGGGGTCGTCATCTTGCTGGGCTGGTGGTTCTGGGAACAACGAACCGCCCGGCCGCTGGTCTCCACCCGGATGCTGTCCCAGCGGACGATGCTGTTCACCAATCTCGCGACCATCTTCGTCGGCATGGGTCTGTATTTCGCGTTCCTGGGTCTCACTCAGTTCGTACAGATCCCGAGGGATCCGAACGATCCGGGCGGCTACGGCTTCGGTGCCGACGTGCTGGAGGCCAGCGTGGTCTACTTGCTGCCCGGGGCGCTGGCCGGATTCCTCATCGCGTTGATCAGCGGCCGGTTCATCGACCGGTTCGGCGCCCGCCCCGTGCTGGTGGTGGCCGCGTTGGCGGGAATCGCCGGTTTTCTGCTCATCGCCTTCGCCCACTCGTCGCCGTGGCAGGTGATCGTCGCCGGCATCCTGGCCAACGCCTACATCAGCCTCGGCTACGGTGCGCTACCGGCACTGGTGGTCGGCGAAGTGACCGCCGGCGAGACGGGTATCGCGACGAGCATGAACGCGATCGCCCGCACGGTCGGCAGCGCCACCGCGGCCGCAATTGTCGCGGTGTTACTGAGCCGAACCTCGGCCACGGGTACGCCGATGGAGAGTAGCTTCGTCGCGATCTTCCTCGGCGGAGCTGCGACCGCAGCGCTGGCGATGCTCCTCATCGCGCGGTCCCAGCCGCGCGCTCCGTCCGCCGGGGCCGTCGCGGCACGCTACGAATCGCGTGCCATGAACCACGAGTGGGGCTGAACGTCCAGCGAGTTGGGCCGACGTACCGCGCCGCCGCCGACGCCGGCCAGCCGCATCGGTTGCGCAGGTCCATGCGATCCGCGAAGCTGGAGTCGACGAAAGGCCAGTCGCCCTGTCCCGTGATCTCCCTTCCCCGATCGACCCGCCGTCGTCGGCCGGGCCGGCCGCTTGCCGAACCTCTCGGCGGCGCTTCATCGGCGGTGGGGCCGCGGCCGCGGCCGCGCTCACCCTGGGTCCGTCTTTCGTTACCGCCTGCGGGTCCGACAGCGGCACGTCGAGTCCAGGCTCCGGGGACGGCAGCCCCAGCGGCGGCACGCTACGCATTTCGAGCTGGCCCCTGTACATGGCCCCCGGTTTCATCGCCGCGTTCCAGACCACGTCCGGGATCACGGTCGATTACAAGGAAGACATCAACGACAACGAACAATGGTTCGCCAAGGTCAGTGAGCCGTTGGCGCGCAAACAGGACATCGGCGCCGATCTGGCGGTGCCGACGACCCACACCGCGGTGCGGCTGCACCGACTCGGCTGGCTCAACGACATCAGCGACGAAGGCGTGCCGAACAAGAGAAATATCCGACCCGACCTGCTGGAGGCCAGCGTCGACCCGGGCCGCACGTTCAGCGCCCCCTACCTGTCCGGGCTGGTCGGCATCGCCTACAACCGCGCTGCTACCGGGCGAGACATCAACACCGTCGACGACATGTGGGATCCCGCGTTCAAGGGCCGGGTCAGCCTGTTCTCCGACCTACAGGACGGTCTCGGGATGATCATGCTCTCGCAGGGAAACACCCCCGAGGATCCCACCGGCGAGAGCGTCCAGCAGGCCATCGACCTGGTCCGGGAACAGAACGACCAGGGGCAAATCCGCAGGTTCACCGGCAATGACTACTCCAGCGGCCTTATGGCCGGCAATATTGCTGTAGCGCAGGCGTATTCGGGCGATGTGGTGCAGTTGCAGGCGGACAACCCCGACTTGCAGTTCGTCGTTCCAGAATCGGGCGGAACCACATTCGTCGACACGATGGTCATCCCGTACACCACGCGGAACCAGAAGGCCGCCGAGGCGTGGATCGACTACGTCTACCACCGGGAGCACTACGCGAAGCTGGTCGCCTACACACAGTTCGTGCCGGTGTTGTCGGACATGACCGCGGCCCTGGAACGGGTCGATCCGGCCGCGGCCAGCAATCCGTTGATCAACCCGCCCCAGCAGATTCTGGACAAGTCGAAGAGCTGGGCGGCACTCACCGACGAGCAAACCCTGGATTTCAGCACCGCCTACGCGGCGGTCACCGGCGGCTGACAGGTCGTTCGGACGACGGAGCGCACCGATGCCGTCCGCGGCCGATGGGCCGGGAATCTGGTGGCGGCTGCCCGATGACCGGTCATCGCGCTGAACCGGCGAACCATTCGGCCTGCCGACGCACGTATCCGGAATCGACCACGGCGCCGTGCCCGGGAACATAGACCGCTGCATCGCCGCCGGCAGTGACCACCCGCTCCAGCGTGGCGGGCCACGACGCCCGATCAGAGTACTCGTCGATGCACGGGTCTCCCGATTCCTCAACGAGGTCGCCGCAGAACACGACCGTGCGGTCCGCGTCGTCGACGACCGCGATGAGATCGTGGTCGGTGTGGCCGCGACCCGGATGGCTGATGGTCGCGCGCACATCGCCAAGCTCGATTACCCCCGCGGCACGGGAGTTTCGTGGAGCTGCCAGCGCCGCGACCGCACGGTCCACCTCGCCTGCGTCGGCACCGTGACGCAGCGCGTCGGCGCGCAGATGCTGACCTCGATCCGCCATCGTCGCGGCCACCTCGGATGAACAATACGTCCGCGCACCGGAAAACACCGAATGACCGAGGATGTGGTCGAAGTGGTTGTGCGTCAACAGAACATGGGCCACCTCGCAGCCGGTGAGCACCGCGACATCCGCGGCGATCGCGCCGGCCTCGACCAGTGTCGTACCGGTGTCCACGAGCAGAACCTCGCCCCCACCGTGGACCAGCCCGATCGTGACATCGCAGAACGGCAACCGGCAGCGGAACACATGCCGAGTAAGCCTCTCCCACTTGAGATTCAGCGCAGCGGCCAGCACTATTGCCAAGCTACTCCATGCGACAGGGCGGCACCGGGGATATCCACGGCGGTTGATATTCCTGCGCCGATACCCGCCGCTCGGTACGGTTGATGCCTACCGCCGACGTCGGCCAGAAGGGACAACATGACCAGCGACTACCCACCGCCACCTCCCCCGCAGCAGCCTGGCCCCTACGGACACCCCGGTTCCTATCCGCCGCCCGGTGGTCAGCAGCCGGGTGGGCTTGGCATACGGTTCGGCGCGCGCGTTATCGATGGCATTCTCGTCACGATCGTCGGCGGCATCCTCGTGTACGCCATCGGAATGTCATCCAACGTGATGGTCACCGGTCTGTTCACCGGCCTGCTGTCGTTTGTCTACTACGTGGCTTTCGAGATCACCCAGGGCTGGACGCCCGCCAAGAAAATGCTCGGTCTCCGGGTGCACGGTCCCGGCGGGGCCGCCAAGCCGACATTTCAGCAGTCGGCGATTCGCAACTCGTGGACGCTGCTGCCGATCATTCCGTACCTCGGCGGCCTCCTGGGTGTCATCGCCATCGTCATCATCGCGATAACCATCAACAGCAGCCCGACCAAACAGGGCAAGCACGACGAACTCGCCGGCGGCACCCAGGTCGTCAAAGGCTGAGGTAGCGCCCACCTGCTCTGACCGCTGGGCGCTCGCGGTCACGAATGACAGGCATCCGGCGGTGTGCCCGCAACATCGAGCGACGGGTTGCGCTCGAAGAAGCCGAAAGGCTTGAGCCAAAAGGACACCACGTCGACGGGCATTATCGGCCAGTCTTCGGGCCTGGTGATGTGATGGATTCCGAACACGTACCAGAGCACGACATCGGTGTTCTCGATCGAACGGTCGGATTCAGTCCACCGGGCCAACCCGGTGTCCCGGACCGACTGGTTGACGAATTCCCCTGCCGGCCAACGCTCGTCGGGCCTGTTGGGAGTGACCCACAGCGTGTGGTCGATGACGCTGGCGCGTTCGAGCACCGGCGAGCCGGGTGCGAACATAGCCGGAAAAGCACCGGTGGGAACGAGCTTGTATGACGGGTGGGTGCCCAGGGCCGTGACCACGTTGGGGTTGACCACCTTCCATGCGCGCTGGGTCGCGAAGTTGACGTCCTGCTTGGCCTCACTCTCGGTGCGAAGGGGGGTGTTGGCCACGACCACCGAAAGTCCGTGCGGGTTGTCGGGCCCGACCGGCTCGGCGTAGGACTCCGACATGACCACCGTGTTGCCTGCTCCGTCGATATCCATGTCCAGGCGGGCGACCAGGAAGTGTTGGTGGAAAGGCGCATACGTACGCTCGTCGACCAGGGTTCCGTTGGGGTTGGGAGCGCCCGCAGGCAGCGGCGTGGTCACCATGATGCCGGTGGCTCGCACCTCGCACTCGATGTTGCCGTCCTGATACAGCCGCCAGTACACCAGATACTCGTAGTTGGCGACGGTGACGTGGAACGACAGGGTGAGGCGGCGCATTCGGCGCACCTCGGCCCCGGTGTCGTGGTCGACGTGCTTCCACAGCACCGCATTGTCTTCCTCGTGGATGCATATCGCGTTCGTGATCGTGTACGGCTCCCCCTTGCTGTTGTGCAGCACCGCATCGAGATAGCGGATCTCGCCGAGGCAGTCGCAGCCCAATGCCAGCGAGGTCGTCATGAAGCCAAGACCCCATTCGCCGATGTCGAAAGCCGTGCGCCGGTAGTGGTCCGGCGATGGGTCTCGGTAGGGCACGATCATCTCCGCGAACGACATCCGGTGCGCGATCGAGCGATCCCGGTCACCGTCGCGGTAACGAACGGTGTGCAGCGTCATCCCCTCGCGATGGTTGAAACCGACCCGCAACGACCAGTTCTGCCAGCGCACCAGGTTGCCTTCCACCGTGAAGGACGGCCCCTCCGGCTGGGTGATGTGCAGCGGTTTGAGAGGCTCCCGGCGCGAGGCCGCGCGGATACGCTCCGGAATGTGGCTGGGTAGGTACTCCCCCATTACCTCCGGTAGCGACTCCTCGCCGTCGGCGAACGGCCCGCCGTCCTCGATCCGGAGCAACTCCATGGTGTTCACGTCGATGACGCAGTGCAGACCGCTGACCAGACGGGCGTAGGGGTTGGCTCCCGGCGCGGCCTTGACCCAACTATCCGACCAGCCGATCCGGCGGTTGCGAAACTCCGCCGGGGCCACCGCGTCACCGTAGGTCCAGGTGTCGAAGAACACCAGATCCATATCGGTGACCCCGCGCTTGGCCAGGGCGGCGACGACGTCGGGATGTGACCGTAACGCCTGATCGCACTCGAGGAACTCGTCGACGGTGAAGTTCGGCTGCACACCCGGAATGTGCTCGAACGACTCGACGTGGTCGTCGGTCAGCGATACGACGCTCTTGTAGGTGGCGTTGGCGCTGCGGTTGAAGCAGACGACCTCTGCGCGGCGCGGCGGTCGCGGTCCCCCGTCCTCGAACGCAGCCAACTCCGCTTTGCCGGGTTCGACCATCTCGATCGATGCGTAACGCCACCCCAGTTCCACCGCTGACCTGGGCGCGGTGTGTACGTCGTAGTCGCGCTGCAATATCGCAGCGACCGATCGGAATTCATCAGCGCCGAGCGGGTCCAGGGGATAGTCGACGGGATGCGAATCATTGGGCTGAGACACCGGCTAACCGAATCACATACTGGGCTGCGCAACTCGGAAATCCAGCAATTTCGGCGCCCGCCTCACCGGGAGGACAGCGAGAATCCTTCCCACGCCAGTCGGCGCTCGGCATGTGGGTCGAATTCAACGCGACGCCGCCGATCCAGAACCAGGACCGCGCGGTCATCGTTCATGTACAGCGGCCAGTCGCCGCCCGGCACCCCGCGGTCGGCGAACGCCAGCCAGCGGGCCTGGACATCGTCGCTGACGGTGCGCGAAGCCCGGGAATCCAGCCCCGCGTGCAGCAACATCCCGAATCGGGACCGGTAGAGGTCGAAGACGGCGAACAGTTCGGTCGCGTGGGTGGCACCCATCCCCGCCCAGTGAAGAGCCCGCGTGGCAAAGTCGTAGCGGTACACGTGGGTGGGGGCGTACCTGCTGTGCGCCTGGGCGATCTGCCACATCGACGAGCTGAAGATGAAGTCACCACCCATGCGAACACATGCCGCGGCATCCGGATAGCCCGGATAGGCGGCGGTGATCCGGGCCCGGTCAGCGGGATCCACGTGGTGCAGCAGGCGCTCAATGGCCGGTCTCGTGGTCGGGAGCAGCTTCAGGACCCGGGTGAACAGCCGGCCTTCGTCGGCGTTGGTGCCCACGATCAGCGGTACGGGATGCGCCGTGCCACCGGCCATGGCGTCGACCGGATCCACTGGAAGGTAGTCGGTTCCGTAAGTGGGCCCGACCGCGAAAGCACCCAGTCTGTCCTTCTGGCCGACGTGGATGAGTCGCTCGAGCGCGGTGACCAGATCCGCGGGCTTCGCGGTCAGGAGTGCCTGCGCCGCATCCTTTTTGCTCACCGCGAGTTGGGTAGCGAGCCGGGCGGCGTATTCGGCCGCGACCTCGGCGCTGCGGACCATTCCGCTGGGCGGGCTCTGTGCGATTGCCCGGGCGAAAAGCCCTTTCGCGTCGGGAGTAGCCAGCAACGTGGCAACCGCGTGGGCGCCGGCACTCTCACCGAAGATCGTCACGTTGTCCGGATCGCCGCCGAAGACCGAGATGTTGTCCCGGACCCAGCGCAGCGCCATCACCAGGTCCCGCAGGAACAGGTTGTCGTCGATCCTGATGTCAGACGTTGACAGCGAGGAGACTTCCAGGCATCCCAATGCGCCAAGCCGGTAGTTCACCGACACGTAGACACAACCCTTGCGCGCCAGCGAAGCACCGTCGTAGATCGGTGTAGCCGAGCTGCCCAGCATGTAACCGCCGCCATGGATGAACACCATGACCGGTAGCGGTTCCTGTGCCGATTCCAGGGGCCGCTCGCGCGTCTGCTTCCCGGCCCCCCGGGAGGGAGTGACGACGTTGAGCGTCAGGCAGTCCTCGCTCATCCGCTGGTACTTGCCGGGCGCAAGAAGGGTGTACATGCGCTGTTGCGGAGCGCAATGGCCAAACCCGTGGCAGTACCTGACTCCCGGCCACGGTGTCACCGGTTGCGGCGCCCGGTAACGCCACCGGCCCACCGGCGGGCTCGCGTAGGGAATCGACCGCCATCGATCGACTCCGTCACGGGTGAAGCCTTCGACGGTGCCCGAGGCGATCTTCGCCCGGACGGTTTCCTCGTGCACCCTTCCGACGGTAACGAACTCCCGCCCGGCCCGCCGCGCTAGCCAATGCGTGTCGAACCGCTAGCCTGGCCGGATGCGGATAGCGGGCCTGATGGCGGTCACTGCACTGACGGCGGCGTGTTCCCAATCGGTGGGCGGCGAGGCCGAACCCCCGGTTTCGACGCCGGCGCCACAACCGAGCAGCGCCACCGCCTCACCTACCGCTGCAGCGGACGGCCGGCCGCCGGGCAGGGGCGCCTCGATACAGGAGGTGACCGACTGGATCGAGGCGGGAACCGCCGTTGACCCGGGCGCCTACCACGAGGCGTACCTCGATGGCGTCACCACCCGGCTTGGAGATGACATCGCGTTCACCGCCCCCGCGGGCGCCCCCAACGAGACGACACAGTGCATCACCGACGCCATGTACAACGAGGGAACGCTGTCGTGCTTGGTGGAGTTGCGCTCTCCCGCTCCGCGCCCCGCGGGCGCCGAGGGGGTGTGGAAGCCAGGGTGGGTCGACTATTCGGGGACGACGGCGCAGATCGGATCTCTGCACGGCGATCCGGGCCCGTTTGCCAAGGGCGTCGGTCCGCGGCTGGCCGAGGGGCAGTCGCTGCCGTTCGGCGACAACCGGTGCCGAAGCGACGCGACGGGCCTGTTCTGCGTGAACTACGCCCACCGGTCTGCCGTGTGGATCAGCGTTGACGGCGTGGTGCCCTTCGGTTGCCTGCAGTCGGTGGCGCCACCACCGCAGACAGGGGCTCTGTACAGCTGCTGACGCCGCCGGCGGCAGGAATCTCGATTCGGAAGGACGCCCTTGGCCGGGTCTGCCTATCGCCAGCCGTCCGCAGCGCGGGCCACCCGCATCAAGGCATCGCACAGCTGGAGAAGTTCCGCCCGGTTGGCCCCTTCGTCGACCGCGGTCGCCATGTCCTCGGCCGCACACCGGACCTCATATACCCGATCGGACAGTTCGGCGGCTTCTTCGGCGGTCAGCACCACCGAGTCCGGCGGCACCGAGGTGCCCTTGATCTGAGTACGCTGCTCGTAGGCGCGCTGACGGCACGATTGCCTGCAGTACCGCCGCCGTCTGCCAAGTTCGCTGTCGGCGACTTCGCGGCCGCACCACCGGCAGCTCTGGGGACGCGTCCGGACACCGCGGGAGGAAACCTGAGACGTCGCAGTAGTCACGAAACCGACTGTAATCCCAGGCCTGCGCCGATCCCGGTATCATCGGGGGTCGCGTCGGGAACTCTGCTGGGGGGAGTCTGCGTTGAAAACCTGGGTGAGTTGCGTTCTAGAGAATGTCTGTAGAGGAGTTGACGATGGCTGATCGTGTCTTGAGGGGCAGCCGCCTCGGAGCCGTGAGCTACGAGACGGACCGCAACCATGACTTGGCGCCGCGTCAGGTGGCCCGCTACCGCACGGACAACGGCGAGGAGTTCGACGTCCCGTTCGCCGACGACGCCGAGATCCCCGGCTCCTGGCTGTGCCGCAACGGCCTCGAAGGCACTCTGATCGAGGGTGATGTCCCGGAGCAGAAAAAGGTCAAGCCCCCGCGCACCCACTGGGACATGCTGCTCGAGCGTCGCTCGGTCGAGGAACTCGACGAGTTGCTCAAGGAGCGCCTCGACATCATCAAGGCCCGCCGCAGAGGAAGCTGAGCGAGGCCGACCCGGTCCAGCCGCGCCCAGTCAGCGAGCCGAGCCGCGGGCGCGATCCACCCGGGCCCGCATCCCCCATTGGGCCACCTTGAAGATCGCCTCCCGGATCGTCGATCCGTCCATCTTGGATACGCCGTGCTCGCGCTCGGTGAAGGTGATGGGCACCTCGACAACTGTGAATCCTGCGTTGATCGAGCGCCAGGTCAGGTCTACCTGGAACCCGTAGCCCCGCGAATCGACTGCGGCGAGGTCGATCTTCTCCAGCACCTCGCGACGATAGGCGCGGTAACCGGCGGTGATGTCTCGAATGGCGACGCCCAGGAGGATGCGGGAATACCCGTTGGCAGTGCGCGACAGCACGAGCCGGCGCCGGGGCCAGTTGAGCACCTCGCCACCCTCGACGTAGCGCGAACCGATCACCACGTCGGCGCCCGCATCGATGGCCTCGAGCAGACGGTGGAGTTCCTCGGGGGCGTGGCTTCCGTCGGCGTCCATCTCGACAATGATCGAGTACTGACGGTTCAGGCCCCATGCAAAGCCCGCCAGATACGCCGCTCCGAGACCCTCCTTGGAAGCCCGGTGCATGACGTGAACGCGGTCGGGGTCGGCGAGGGCGAGTTCGTCGGCGAGCTCACCGGTACCGTCCGGGCTGCCGTCGTCGACGATCAGTACGTCCACATCGGGTGCCGCGTCGTTCACGCGCGAGACGATCGTCAGCAGGTTATCGCACTCGTTGTAGGTCGGAATGATGACCAGCGTGCGCCGGCCAGGTTCACCCGCGTCCTGCTCCGATCGCTCGCCTGTGTTGCCGGGGATACCACCGGGGACGCTCATGTGGCTCCTCCTTTGCCCTCATCGGTCGCCGATCGCCGGCCCCGCAGTCGTGCGAATGATCCATTGTGCAGTATCGCGCCGAGGACACCCGCGAGGCCGATGGCGACCAATACCCCCTCGACGATCGGGCCGAAGCGGGTGGCGGGTGTCAACGACGTCTTCAACCGGATCTGCTGATCCAGGAAGGCCGGCTCGAAGAACCGGGTGCGGGCCATCTCGCGACCGTCGGGCGCGATCACGGCACTGATCCCGGTCGTCCCCGCGACAACGACATAGCGGTCGTGTTCGACTGCACGCAGCCTGCCGAATGCCAGCTGCTGCTCGCTCATCGCCTCATCGAAGGTGGCGTTGTTGGTGGGCACCGCCAACAGCTGTGCGCCGTTGAGCACCGATTCGCGTGGTGCACGGTCGAAAATGACCTCCCAGCAGGTAGCGATGCCGACCGGAATTCCGGCGGCCCGCACTACACCGCTGCCCTGGCCGGGAATGAAATAGCCGGCCCGGTCGGCGTAGGGCGACAACCGGCTGAAGAAGCTGCGCCACGGCAGATACTCCCCGAATGGCTGCACGATCTGTTTGTCGTGACGGTCGGCAGCGCCCGTCTCCGGGTTCCACACGATCACCGAGTTGGTCGACACCGGATTGTCGCGGGAGTATCCGGGAGCGGCCAGGACACCGCCGACCAGGATGGGAGCCTCGATCGCCGCGGCGGCGATCGAGATCAGCTCCTGGGCGTCTGCATTGACCAACGGATCGATGTCCGAGGAGTTCTCCGGCCAGATCACCAGCATCGGCTGCGGCACTCGTCCCGCGCGGACCTCCCGTGCCAAGCGCAGCGTTTCAGCCACATGATTGTCGAGGACCGCGCGGCGCTGAGCATTGAACTCCAGCCCGAGCCGCGGAACGTTGCCCTGCACGACCGCCACCGTGACGAGCGGGTCATCGCCCGCGCCCACACCGGACTTGCGGACGTGGGGCCACGCCAGCGCCGTCGACACGAACACCAGGCAGATGCACAGGCCGGGGAGAATGACCGCAGGCGGCGCCGCGGCGCGGGCCACGCCATCGCGCTGCCACCATCCGATGACCTCCACTGCCATCGCCACCACGCTGAATCCGAGCAGCGCCACCGCGAAGGACACCAACGGTGCTCCTCCCAGGTAAGCCAGCGGAAGCAGCGGGCTTTCGGTCTGGGAGAACCCCACGACACCCCACGGAAATCCACCGAACGGAACCGTGGACTTGAGCCATTCCACCGCCGACCACAGCCCCGCGAACCACAACGGCCAGCCGGGCAGACGTCGGACCAGCACCGCAAGAAGTGCGAACAACGCCGGAAACAACGCCTCGGCCAGGCTGAGCGCCAGCCACGGCACCGCTCCGACAAGCCCGCTGATCCACGGCAGCAGCGGCACATAGAAAACGAGCCCGAACAAAAATCCGTAACCCAGACCGCCCGCGGCGGTGGTGGATGGCCGCGTCAGCACCCAACCCAGCAGGGCAAACGACAGGATCGCGGTGTACCACCAGCCGAATGGCGGGAAACTGAAGCACAGCGCCAGACCGGCGAGGATCGTGACTCCCAGCGCTGGCAGCCGCCGCACGAGAGCCCGACTGACGCGGTCGATCCGCGATGTGCGCGGCGCATCGGATTCGGCGGTAGGCACCCCCTCGGTGTCAACCATGGATGATCGAGCCTCGATGCACGGTCTGCCGACAGCGCGGAAGCCCGTCGTCGAGGCGGGGCAGCACCGGAACCCGGGAACGGGGATCGGTAGACCAACGCTGCACCGCGTCTGTGGGGGCGCTGACATCGAACTCGTCGGCTTCCCAGATCGCGTACGAGGCCGGGGCGCCAGGCACGAGGGTGCCGGTCACACCGTCTCGGACACCACCGGCCCGCCAGGCACCGCGGGTCGCGGCCGCGAAGGCCGCCCGCGCCGAGATTGCGCTGCCGGGGGTGCGATGCATCGTCGCCGCGCGGACGACGGCCCACGGGTTCATGTCGGTCACCGGAGTGTCGGAGCCGAAGGCAAGGGGCACGCCTTGGGATGCTAACAGCGAGAACCGGTTCAGCCGGCTGGCTCGGTCCACCCCGAGGCGCTGGGCGTACATGCCGGTCGAACCGCCCCACAATGCGTCGAAGCCCGGCTGCATGCTGGCCACCACGCCCCAGCTGCCGAGCTTGGCGGCCTGCTCGTCGGTCACCATCTCGAGATGTTCCAGGCGGTGTCCCAGTCGCGCCACCGTAACCCGGCCGAATCGGTCCACCACGGTTTCCAACGCGTCGACGACGGCCGAGACGGCTGCGTCACCGATCACGTGGAATCCAGCCGTGATAGCCGCTTGCGTGCAGGCGCACAGATGAGCCGTGACCGCTTCGCCGTCAAGGTAATTGTTGCCGGTCGGCGCCGGACAGCACTCGGGTAGGTCGGCGTAGGGTTCATGCAGCCACGCGGTGCGCGACCCCAGGGCACCGTCGACGAACAGGTCACCGGCCAGCCCGCGAGCCTGCGTCACCTCGACAAGCTCACGTGCCTGTTCAGCGTCGGCAACCTGTTCACCCCAATAGCCGACGATCTCGACGCCATGCTCGAGAGCCCGCAGGTCCAGCCAGTCACCGAGGCCACCGACCTCTGGACCCGCACACTCATGGACCGCCACGATGCCCATCGCGGCCGCCGCGTCCAACGCGGCCCGCCGCGCGGTGGTTCGCTGTTCGGCGCTGAGACCATCGCGGGCGACGCGGCGTGCCAGGTGGTGCGCGTGGCCCGTCAGCGGCCCTTGGTGGTGCATGCCGGCCGCCTCGGCCAGTCCGGTCGCCTGCCGCCGCAGCGCCGTTGACACAGCCGCCGAATGCGCGTCGACCCGCGCCAGGTACGCGGGCCGGTCACCGACGGCGGCATCCACATCGGCAGAGCTCGGTGCGGTGCGCTCGAGCCACCCTGATTCGTCCCACCCGTGCGCCCAGATCGTTCCATCGGGGTGGGACCGCGCATAGGCACCGAGCAGGTCCATACAGTGCCGTTTCGACGTGGCACCCCGCAGATCAAGACCGGTCAGTGCCAGCCCGGTCGCGGTGATGTGGACATGGCTGTCCACGAATGCCGGCGCGACGAAAGCGCCGGCGAGGTCGGTCACCTCCGCCGCAGGGAACTGCGCGCGCCCAACGTCGTCGCGTCCGAGCCAGGCGACGACTCCGTCCCGCACCGCCATCGCCGTGGCGTCGGGCATCGACGGACTGTGCACACGTCCATTGAGCAGCAGCGTGGTGGTGGTCACTCAGTGAGGCGGGGCTGCTCGAGGATCGTGTCCTCGGTGACGTCCAAGACCTCTCCATCGATGTAGTCACCGTAGCCGCGGGAGGCTGAATAGCCCGATCGGGCGCCTGCCGCAGCGCTGCCGACCGTGCCGACACCGACGATCAGCGGAGCACGGCGAGCCGCCATCGCGGTGACCAACGGACGCGCGACGGCACGGCTGGCGGGCAACAGCAGCAACACCCCGAGGGCAGAACTGGCCAGGCCGGGTATCACGACGAGCACGGTGCCCAGCGCGACGAGCACGCTGTCGGTGACCGCCCCTTGCGCGTTGGCTGCAGTCAGCCCCGATTGCAGCCGCCGGAGGTGGCGGCGCAGCTGAGAGCCCGCCAGCGCCAGGCCGGCCAGGAACGTCCCGGCCACCAGCAGCACGGTCCAGCCGAACCCGATCGTCGATGCCAGCGCCACCAGGACGGCCAATTCGACCACCGCATAGACCAGAAACAGTCTCATCGCCATGCTCCGCCAACGTATGAGCGGCGCCGCAGGTTCCTGAGGCTTGTCATGCGCCGGGGGCCTGCACCTCGATCGCGGCGTGCACTTTGTCGATGCCTCCACGCAGGATGGCCTGCGGTACGAAGTACCACGCATGGGTCCAGTAGCGCCTGACGATCGCGTTGAACACCCGGCGGGTCTCGGACTTCGGCAACATCCGCGCCACTGCCTCGACCGGCTCACCCTTAACCTTTCCCAGCACGCCGCACTTTTGGATAGTCACCCGCGGCGTGTTGTTGATCCGCTTGGTCTTCCAGGATCCGTCATCGGTGATGATCAGCAGTTTTTCGCCGTCGGGCACACCCCACACGGGTGTCGGCTTGGGCCTGCCGTCTTTCGTGAAGGTGGTCAGCAGCAGATACTTCTCGCCACGGACCTGCTCGAAGCTGGGCGCCATGTGCTCAGTCCGCCGCCCTCAGTTCGATGGTGACGTTCTTGCTCATGCCGCCGCGCAACTTCGAGAAGAGGTTGAAGGTCTTGCCGAGCAACCCGTACCGCCTGCCGATCGCGTCGTAGGTGTGGCCGTTGGCCGACTTGTCGAGAATCGCGGCGGTTGCCGCAACCGCCTCACCCTGGGGCTTGCCCCCGCGGTCACACACGGCGATGGTGACCCGCGGGGTGTTTCGGATGCGCTTGACCTTCCAGGACTGCTCCTGGGTGATGGCGATCAAACGATCGCCCTCGGCCACCGCCCAGATCGCCGTCGGCTTGGGCCTGCCGTCCTTGGTGAAGGTGGTCAACAGAACATACTCGGATCCGGCAATATCGGCGAAGGTGGTGGGCATGGCTCCAATGTAGTCATCACGGTCGGGCGGACCACGTCATCGCCCCGTCGGTCAGGCAACATCGAAGGTGACGAGGTCGATACTGAGGCGGCACTCGCTCAACCCTCGAGCTCTCCCTCGGTCTCCAGCAGGACCTGCCGCAGGCTATCGAGGGTGCCGGGCTCGGGTTCCGCCCACAGGCCCCTGCTCGAGGCCTCCAGCAGCCGCTCGGCCATTCCGTGCAGTGCCCATGGATTGGATTCGGCCATGAATTTGCGGTTCTCGTCGTCAAGCACGTACTCGCCCGCCAACCGCTCGTACATCCAGTCGGCCATCACCCCGGCGGTGGCGTCGTACCCGAAGAGGTAGTCGACGGTGGCGGCCATCTCGAAAGCACCCTTGTAGCCGTGCCGGCGCATCGCCCCGATCCATCTCGGGTTCACCACGCGCGCCCGGAAGACACGCGTGGTCTCCTCCGACAGCGTTCTGGTTCGCACCGCTTCCGGCCTGGTGTTGTCTCCGACATACGCAGCTGGGTCGTGGCCGGTAAGCGCCCGCACGGTCGCGATCATGCCCCCGTGGTACTGGAAGTAGTCGTCGGAATCGGCAATGTCGTGCTCGCGAGTGTCGGTATTCTTGGCCGCTACCGCGATCCGGCGGTAGGCCCTGGCCATGTCGTCGGCAGCGGGAGCACCGTCGAGTCCGCGGCCGTAGGCGAACCCTCCCCAAGCGGTGTACACCTCGGCCAGGTCGGCGTCGTCACGCCAGTTGCGGCTGTCGATCAACTGCAGGAGCCCCGCTCCGTACGTACCGGGCTTGGAGCCGAATATCCTTGTGGTGGATCGGCGTTGGTCACCATGCTCGGCGAAGTCGACCTCGCTGTGCGCGCGCACGTAGTTCTGATCGGCGGGTTCGTCAAGCCCCGAGACCAGCTGTACGGCGTCGTCCAGCATCGTGACCACATGCGGGAAGGCGTCACGGAAAAAACCCGAAATGCGAACCGTGACGTCGACGCGCGGCCGGCCGAGCTCGGTCAGCGAGATGGCCTCGAGGTCCACGACGCGGCGCGATGCCTCGTCCCATATCGGCCGAACCCCAAGCAAAGCAAGCACTTCGGCGATGTCGTCGCCGGCAGTGCGCATAGCCGAGGTGCCCCACACCGAGAGCCCCACCGACTGCGGCCACTCCCCGTGATCTGTGCGGTAGCGCTCGAGCAGCGAGTCGGCCAAAGCGAGGCCGGTCTCCCAGGCCAGCCGCGACGGTACCGCCTTGGGGTCGACGGAGTAGAAGTTGCGCCCGGTGGGCAACACGTTGATCAGTCCGCGCAACGGTGAGCCCGACGGGCCCGCCGCGATGAAAGCACCGTCCAGCGCACGTAGGATCTGGTCGATCTCTCCGTCGGTCTGGCGTAATCGGGGCACGACTTCCTCGGCGGCGAAACGCAGAACGGCTGCGACAGCGGCGTTGTCGGCGATCTGATCGACCGCGACCGGATCCCAGCCCGACTGCTGCAGTGCGGCAACCAGATCCCGCGCCCGTTCCTCGGCGCCGTCCACGGAGCTACGCGTATCCGAGCCGTCCTCGGTCAGACCCAGGGCTTGGCGCAGGCCGGGCACCGACTGCTCGCCACCGAACAACTGACGCGCCCGCAGAATGGCCAACACCAGGTCGAGTTCGGCGGACTCGTCGGGCGCCCGGCCGAGCACGTGCAGGCCGTCCCGAATCTGGACGTCCTTGATCTCGCACAACCAGCCGTCGACGTGCAGGAGCATGTCATCGAACACGTCCTCGTCGGGACGAGCCGCCAATCCCAGGTCGTGATCCATTTTCGCGGCCCGCATCAGCGTCCAGATCTGCTGACGGATGGCGGGCAGCTTGCCGGGGTCCAGCGCGGCGATGTTGGAGTGTTCGTCGAGAAGTTGCTCGAGTCGAGCGATGTCGCCGTAGGTCTCGGCCCTGGCCATCGGCGGGATGAGGTGGTCGATCAGGACCGCATGGGCGCGGCGTTTGGCCTGCGTGCCTTCACCGGGGTCGTTGACCAGGAACGGGTAGATCAGCGGCAGGTCGCCGAGTGCCGCATCCGATCCGCAGGCGGCAGACATGCCCAGGGTCTTGCCCGGCAACCATTCGAGGTTGCCGTGCTTGCCCAGATGCACCACCGCATCGGCGCCAAAACCCTTGTCCAGCCATCGATACGCCGCGAGGTAGTGGTGACTGGGCGGCAGATCGGGGTCGTGGTAGATCGCCACGGGGTTCTCACCGAATCCACGCGGCGGCTGGACGAGAATTACGATGTTCCCGGAAAGTATTGCTGCGATCACGATTTCGCCGTCGGGGTTCTGACTGCGGTCGACGAACAGATCACCGGGTGGCGGACCCCAGTGTTCGACCATCGCGTCGGTCAGTTCAGCTGGCAAGGTCGCGAACCACTCCCGATACTCCCTAGCCGACAACCGGATCGGGTTACCGACGAGCTGGCCCTCACTCAGCCAGTCCTGGTCCTGCCCGCCCCGTTCGATCAGTGCGTGCATCAACGCATCGCCGTCGCCGGAGGCGACTCCGGGAAGGTCGCCGGTGTCGCCAATGTCATAGCCGGCCTTCCCCATCTCGCGTAACAATGCGACCGCACTTGCCGGAGTATCCAGTCCGACTGCGTTCCCGATGCGGGCATGCTTGGTCGGATAGGCGGAGAACACCACAGCCACCCGCTTGTCGGCGGGCGCGATCCGGCGCAGGCGGGCATGACGCACGGCCAGTCCGGCAACCCGCGCGCACCGCTCAGGGTCCGGCACATACGAGATCAGGCCCTCGTCATCGATCTCCTTGAACGAGAACGGAACGGTGACGATCCGGCCGTCGAACTCGGGAACCGCGACCTGGGTGGCAACGTCGAGCGGGGACATACCATCGTCAGCGGAATGCCAGGCGCTGCGCGATGATGTCAGGCACAGGCCCTGCAGAATGGGCACATTCAACGCGGCCAGGTGGGCAACGCTCCACTGGTCATCGACGCCGCCCGCACCGGCCGCGGCTGGGGTGGCCCCTCCGGCCGCCAGCACCGTGGTCACCAATGCGTCCGCGGTACCGAGCAGTTCCAGCAGTTCGGGTTCCGCCGTGCGTAACGAAGCACAGAACACCGGTAACGGTGTTCCCCCTGCGCGCTGGATCGCTTCGCACAGCGCCTCCACGTACTCGGTGTTGCCCGCAAGATGCTGCGCCCGGTAGTACAGCACAGCGATCCGGGGTCCGGGATCGGCGCCGTCGCCCGACTCGCCGGCCCCGCTGCCCGCCGCGCGCTCCAGTACCCCCCACGTCGGGGTGGCCACCGGGCCGACGAACCCGAAACCGGTCATCAGTACCGTGTCGGAGAGGAACGAATGGAGGTTGATCAGGTTCTCGACACCGCCCTGCGCGAAGTACACGTGGACTTCCAGCGCGACCCCGGCGGGCACGGTCGAATGGCTCATCAGGTCGGCGTCGGGGGCCTGTTCACCGCTGATCACCACCGCGGGCAGACCCGTCGCCACCACCTGATCGATGCCGTCCTCCCAGGCGCGGTACCCGCCGAGGATCCGCACCACGACCGCCTGCACGCCCTCGAGCAATTGGGCCAGCTCCCCGTCGGCCAGCCGCGACGGATTGGCCCAGCGATAGGCGGCGCCACTGGCCCGGGCCGCGATGAGGTCGGTATCCGAGGTCGACAGCAGCAAGATGGTGGGGGAACTCGCCGAATCAGGCACGCACCATTCGTACCCCATCGTCCCGGGCGCCAGGTGGCCTACCTGGCCGGGGTGGGTTTCTCGCAACGTCGGCGTAAGGCGTGAGCGCTGCGGGTAATGCCTTGGCTTGCCATCTTTTTGAACGGGTACCGTGGTCAGATGGACAGGGGCCGCGACGCTGACGTGTGCCCCGGCGCGCTGCAGACCCATCGCGCCGCAGACGGCGAGCTAGCCCGGATCCGGTTGCCTGGCGGGAGGATCAGCGCCGGGCAACTCGACCTTGTAGCCCGGGTGGCCAGCGACTTCGGATCCGCGGCGATTGAGCTGACTTCTCGGGGCAACCTGCAGATACGCCGGCTGCGGGACACGGCCCGGGTCGCTGAGCTCCTCGCGGACGCGGGCTTACTGCCGTCACCCAGCCACGAACGGGTCCGCAACATCGTGGCCTCGCCGCTGTCGGGACGCAGCGGGGGCCGGTACGACGTCCGCGGTCTCGTGGACGCCCTGGACCTGGCGGTGCGGCAAGATCCCCAGCTCAGCCGGCTGCCGGGTCGGTTCCTCTTCGGCATCGACGATGGCCGCGGCGACATCTCCGGCCTGGGCGCCGACGTCGGCATCCACGCACTCGACGGATCCAGCCTTGCCCTCCTGCTGGCCGGCGTCGACAGCGGTGTGCGGCTCACCGTCGACGAGGCGATTTCGAGCCTCGTGGCGGTAGCCCGGCGATTCACGAGGCTCCGCGGAAAATGTTGGCGGGTATCCGAACTCGATGAACCGCTGACGTTGCTCGGGGCGCTCACACCGGCCCGACGAGGCGGCGGGACCTGGCCGCCGTCTGTCGGCGCGCCCGTTGGCTGGATCGAACAGGACGACGGCCACGTCACGCTGGGCGCAGCCGTACGCTTGGGAGTGCTCGATGCCGAGACGGCGCGCTACCTGGCGGCGGTGAACGCGCCGATGGCGATCACGCCGTCGCGTTCGATCCTTCTCTTCGATCTGGACGAGCACACTGCCGACATGGCGGTGCGGGTTCTCGCTCCCCGGGGCCTGGTCTTCGACCAGAACTCCCCCTGGCTGTCGCTGTCGGCCTGCACCGGAAGCCCCGGCTGCGAGCGCTCCGCCGTGGACGTCCGGGCCGATGCCGCGGCGGCAGTCAACGATCCGGCGTCACCGCCGGGAACCCACCGCCACTTCGTCGGCTGCGAGCGGGCCTGCGGCCGCCCCGCGCACGGCCAGGTGATGGTCGCGACCCCGGAGGGCTACCGGTCGCTCAGTTCCCACCCGTAGGGTGAGCGGGTGCTCGACTACGTCCGCGACCCCGGAGAAATCTATCGGCGGTCGTTCGAGATGATCCGCGAGGAGGCGGACCTTTCCCGCTTCCCCGACGACGTCGCCGGGGTGGTGGTCCGGCTGATCCACACCTGCGGTCAGATCGACGTGACGGACCATGTGGCCTTCACCGCCGACGTCGTGACCCGGGCGGGCGCCGCCCTAGCCGCTGGCGCGCCGGTCCTGTGCGACTCCTCGATGGTCGCCTCCGGGATCACCCGGCCGCAACTCACCGCGGGTAACGAGATCGTGTCCTTGGTTGCCGACGCCAGAGCACCGCGACTGGCCACCCGACTCGGCACCACCCGCTCGGCGGCCGGCGTCGAGCTGTGGGCCGACCGACTCGGTGGCGCGGTGGTAGCCATCGGAAATGCACCGACCGCACTGTTCCGGCTCCTCGAACTCATCGACGAGGGCGCCCCGACACCGGCGGCGGTACTGGGCGGTCCGGTCGGATTCGTGGGCTCGGCACAATCGAAGCAGGAACTCATCCGCGCGCCCCGCGGCATGTCGTATCTGGTGGTGACGGGGCGGCGCGGTGGCAGTGCGATGGCCGCCGCTGCCGTCAATGCGATTGCGGCCCAAGCCGAATGAGCGAGCGCATCGGAACCCTTTGGGGTGTCGGGCTCGGACCGGGCGACCCTGAGCTGGTCACGGTAAAAGCCGCGCGGGTCATCAGTTCCGCCGATGTTGTCGTCTATCACAGTGCGCGCCACGGCCGCAGCATCGCGCGGTCGATCGCCGAACCGTACCTCCGTGGCGGTCAGATCGAGGAACACCTGATCTACCCGGTGACCACCGAAACATCCGCTCACCCCGGGGGCTACCCGGGGGCGATGGAGGACTTCTACCGCGACTCGGCCGAGCGCATCGCCGCGCACCTGACCGCGGGCCGCGATGTCGCTCTGCTCGCGGAGGGCGATCCCCTCTTCTACAGCTCGTACATGCACATGCACACTCGGCTCACCCAACGCTTCGATGCGGTGATCGTGCCCGGGGTGACGTCGGTCAGCGCCGCGTCGGCCGCGGTGGCCACTCCTCTCGTCCAGGGTGACCAGGTACTCACCATCCTGCCCGGCACCCTGCCCGTCGACGAGCTCCAGCGCCGACTCGCCGACACTGACGCGGCGGTCATCCTCAAACTCGGCCGCTCATATCCCGCTGTGCGAGAGGCCCTGTCACGATCGGAGCGTTTGGACGAAGCTTTCTATGTCGAGCGTGCCAGCACGTCGAGGCAGCGCATACTCTCCGCCGCAGACGTCGACGACGGTTCGGTGCCCTATTTTGCGCTGGCGATGCTCGCCGGCCGCGAACGCCCGGCGGGAGCACCCGGAACCGTCTCGGTCGTCGGGTTGGGCCCCGGCGACCTCGACTGGATGACCCCCCAGTGCCGGCGGGAGCTGGCGACCGCCACCGATCTCATCGGGTACGGCCCCTATTTGGACCGCGTCGGGGTCCGCGACGGCCAGCGCAGGCATCCCAGTGACAACACCGATGAGCGCGCGCGGGCACGGCTGGCGTGCGTCCTGGCCGAGCAGGGACGCACCGTTGTGGTCGTATCGTCCGGCGACCCAGGGGTTTTCGCGATGGGAACGGCGGTACTCGAGGAGGCGAAGCAATGGCCCGGCGTTACCGTGCGAGTCATGCCCGCCATGACGGCGGCCCAGGCGGTAGCGAGCCGGGTCGGCGCTCCGCTGGGCCACGACTACGCGGTCATATCGCTTTCCGACCGCCTCAAGCCGTGGGATGTCATCGCCAAGCGGTTGAGCGCCGCCGCGCACGCCGACCTGGTGCTGGCCATCTATAACCCGGCATCCACAACCCGAACCTGGCAGGTCGGCGCCATGCGTGATCTCCTGCTGGAACACCGCGACCCCGGCACACCCGTGGTCATCGGCCGCGATGTCTCGGGCCCGGCCGAACGCGTCACGGTTGTCCGACTGGCTGACCTGGACCAGGCTGATGTCGACATGCGCTGTCTACTGATCGTCGGTTCCTCGCAGACGCAGTGGTACACCGCCGACGATGCCGGCTCTAGCTGTGATCGCGTGTTCACACCGCGTCGCTACCCGCCGGGTTGACATCGGGAGATGACGTCGTGAGCATTCCCGGTAATCCGGCGGACATCACGCCCAAATGGCTCGGGGCGGTACTCGATGCCGAGGTCAGCAGCGTCGAAGTGGAGGCCATCGGCACCGGACAGACGGGTGCCACCTACCGCGTGACGGCAGAATATTCGTCCAGAACCAACTCAGCCGACCTACCCGGAAGTTTCGCGGTCAAACTCCCCGCCGCGGATGACAGTGTGCGCGAACGGGTAGCCCTCAGCTACCGCTCCGAAGTGGAGTTCTACTCAACGGTCCGCCCCCACGTGGCCATCCCGGTACCGGACTGCCTGCACTACGAGATCTCCTCCGACGGAACCGACTTCGTTCTGCTGATGGCAGATCTGTCCCCGGCGGTCCAGGGCGACCAAATCGCCGGCTGCAGCCCGTCCGAAGCGATGCTCGCCGTCGAGGCCCTCGCTGGATTGCACGGACCCAGCTGGGGCGACCGACGCTGGTTCGACCTTCCTTCGATCGTCATGCCGAAACCGGGTGATGCGGAGGCTGCCAGAGGACTCGGCGACGTCGCCGTCATGGCTGCCGGCATCACTCTGGACAAATTGGGCGCATCGGTCGACGACGAGGACCGAGAGACGCTGATCACGGCGATGAGCCTGGTGGCGACCTGGCTCACCGCGGAGTCGGAACGCTTCTCGCTGATGCACGGCGACTACCGCCTCGACAACCTGCTCTTCAATCCGGATCGCACCCGGGTGACGGTGGTCGACTGGCAGACCTTCGGACTCGGCCTGAGCACCCGGGACCTGGCGTACTTCGTTGCGACGAGCCTGCTGCCCGAGCTTCGCCCGACGGTTGAGCGCGACCTGGTCGAGGGCTACCATGCGGCGCTCTTGCGCTATGGCGTCACCGACTATGACAGCGAAAATTGTTGGCGGGACTACCGTTTAGGCGTTCTCCAGGCACCGCTGATCACCGCACTGGGGTTTGCGTTCGCCGGGTCCACCGAGCGCGGCGACGAGATGACCCTGACGATGCTGCGGCGCGGTTGCCGCGCCATCCGCGAGCTCGACACCATCGCATTGATCAGGTCCTACCGTTCGGCTTGACGACTGACCACTGGGTCACCGGCATCGCCGGTCGCCAACCGGTGAAGGAGCCCACCGGCTCGCCGCGGTAGTGCTGAAATCGCTGCAGGCTCCCGCCGAAACGGGAATAACACTGTGTAAGAACGGTTTCGGACTCCACAGTCACCGCGTTGACCACAAGCCGACCGCCCCCCGAGAGCTTCGCCCAACATGCGTCGACCAGACCGGGCTGACTGACGCCGCCGCCGACGAAGATCGCCGCCGGTGATGCGGGCGCGCCGAACGACTGCGGTGCGTCGGACAGTACCTCGACAGGCACGCCGAAGGCGATCGCATTCCGCGCGATCCGCGTACGGCGGACCTCGTCGCGTTCGAATGCCACAGCACGACAACTGGGTCCGCTGCGACACCACTCGATTGCGACACTGCCCGAGCCCGCTCCCACATCCCACAGCAGCTCTCCGGGTCGCGGCGCCAGCGCGGCCAGCGTGACCGCGCGGATGGACTGTTTCGTGATCTGCCCATCGTGGGCAAGCGCATCGTCGGGCAGCGTCGCACACCGGCGCTCGTCGGGCAGATAACGCACAGCCATCACATTGAGGTCGTCGACATTCCCGGGCGGACGGGCAGCCCACTCACCCGCGGTGGACGAACGCCGCAGCTCCCGCGCCCCGCCGAGTTGCTCGAGGACGGTCAGCTCGGAATCGCCACGCCCGGTGTCGGTCAACAGCCGTGCCAACGCCGCAGGACTCGCATGGTCGCGCGACAGCACGATGGCCTGCCCCCCGCGGCGCACCGCGCTGTACGGTTCGGCGGAGACCAGACTGATCACCTCGGTGTCCTGCACCGACCAGCCGACTCTCGAACAGGCCAGGGTCACCGACGACACGTGAGGCAGCACCGTGACCCGATGCGGACCGTAGAGCCGGATCAGAGTACTGCCCACCCCGTGCAACAGCGGATCCCCACTGGCTATCGCGTGCACGTCGCCCTCGGCGGCGTCGAACATCGTGCGCAACGCGGGCAGCATCGGTGACGGCCACGGCCGCCTCTCCGCCGAGACGCTCCGATCCAAGAGATCCAGTTGCCGTTGCGAACCGTAGACCACCGTCGCCCTGGCCAGCTCGGCTCGTGAGGTGGCTGCCAGCCCCGCCATTCCGTCGGCACCGATACCCACCACAACGATCGCCCCGCCGGCGTTCATCGCGGCAACCTGCGCCACATCCATCGCGGCATCAGCTCCATTCCGGCGAACACCGGCTTCAGGATCCACGGCACCCAGACGGTGCGGCTGCCCCCGCCCCTGGCCAGCGCCCGCACCGTGGCCACCGCCACCTGCGCCGGAGTGCTGGAGAACGGTGCCGGCGACATGCCCTGGGTCATCCGGCCGACGACGAAGCCCGGCCGTACCAGCAGCAGCCGGACACTCGATCCGTGCAACGCGTCGGCGAGTCCGCTGCAGAATCCGTCCAGACCCGCTTTGGCCGAGCCGTACACGTAGTTCGCGCGACGCACCCGAACGCCTGCCACCGACGAGAACACCACCAATGTCCCCCGGCCCGCCGACCGCATCGTGTGGGCCAACACCGTCAGCAAGCTGACCTGCGCCACGTAGTCGGTGTGCGCGATGGCCGCCGCATGGTGGGGGTCGGTCTCGGCGCGGGCTTGATCACCGAGGATGCCGAACGCCAGCACCGCGGTGCCGATCGGGCCGTGACCGGCGGTGATCGCCTCGACGATACCGGGGTGCGAGGCGAGGTCGTCGGCATCGAAACGCTCGGTGTGCACCGCCACGGCACCCGCCTGCTTGAGAATGGCGACCTGCTCGTCCAGGTCTTCGGGTCTGCGGGCCGCCAGCACCACGGTGGCACCGGGCGCCAGCCGCCGGGCGACCTCCACCCCGATCTCGCTGCGACCGCCGAAGACGACGAGAAGCTCACCGCCTCCGTCCGATCGATGGCTGCCGCCGTTCGTGTCCTTCACGGTTGCGATTATGTCCTGCGCTAGCGTGGTCACCGATGGCTACACCTCGCCGCAAGACAACGACGCGGCTCACCGACGATGCTCTGGCGTTTCTGACCGAACGTCACCTGGCCATGTTGACGACGCTGCGCTCGGATCAGTCGCCGCATGTGGTGGCGGTCGGTTTCACCTTCGATCCCAAGACACACATCGCCCGGGTCATCACCTCGGGCGGTTCCCAGAAGGCCGTCAATGCCGAGCAGCGCGGCGTCGCGGTGCTCAGCCAGGTGGACGGAGCCCGCTGGCTGTCCCTGGAAGGCAAGGCCACCGTGCACACTGACGGAGAAGCCGTCCGCGACGCCGAATTGCGCTACGCCCAGCGCTACCGCACGCCGCGCGCCAACCCCAAACGCGTGGTGATCGAAGTTCGCGTCGAGCGGGTGTTGGGATCGTCCGATCTGCTGGACCGCGGGGACGACTGAGCACTACGGGGATTCGGTCGGACCGGCGGGGACCACGACGAGGTCGCGCGGACGATGGTTCACCGACAACGCACCGTCGGCTGTGACTATCACGATGTCCTCGATGCGCGCCCCCCACTGTCCGGGAAAATAGATGCCCGGCTCGACCGAGAACGCCATCCCCTCCTGCAACGGCAGCGAGTTCCCGGCCACGATGTAGGGCTCCTCGTGCACCGACAGACCGATTCCGTGTCCGGTGCGGTGCACGAACGCCTCCGCCAGACCCTCCGCGGCGAGCACGTCGCGTGCGGCCGCGTCGACCTGTTCGGCGGTGACGCCGGGCCGCACCGCGTCGACGGCGGCGCACTGAGCTCGCTGCAGCACCGCGTACCGCCTGGCCACCTCGGCGTCCGGTTCGCCCAGGCAGTAGGTGCGGGTGGAGTCGGAGTTGTAGCCCGGGTCGTAGGGTCCACCGATGTCAACGACGACGACGTCGCCGGCCTGGAGCTCACGATCCGAGCATTCGTGGTGCGGGTCCGCCCCGTGCGGACCCGATCCGACGATGATGAAGGCGACCTCCGAATGCCCTTCGGCGACAATCGCTTCAGCAATATCGGCGGCCACCTCGGCCTCGGTACGTCCAGGTTTCAGAAACCCGGGTACCCGCGCGTGCACCCGGTCGATCGCCGCGCCGGCCTTGTGCAGCGCCTCGACCTCGGCGGGATCCTTGATCATCCGCAGCGTGCGCAGGACATCGGTGGCCAGCCTCGGGACCTTGCCGAGGATGTCGGCCAGCGGCAGCAGGTGCAGGGCCGGCATCGAATCGGTGACAGCAGTGGCGACGCCCGGCGCACCGAGCGCATCGACCACCAGCCGGTAGGGGTCTTCACCGTCCACCCAATCACGCACAAAGATGCCGAGGTCAGGCACTGCGGACTCGCTGAGCGACGCGAGCTCCAGGCGGGGCACCACGATCGTCGGGTCGCCGACCGCGGGCAGCACCAAGGCGGTCAGCCGTTCGAAGGTTTGCGCGGGTGACCCGACGAGGTAGCGCAGGTCATAGCCGGGGGTCACAATCAGGCCCGCGAGCCCGGCACGTTCGGCGGCGCGGGCGGCGGCGGCCAATCGCCGCGCGTACACATCGGTGCTGAATCGACCTCGAGTCATGGGGCCAGGCTAATCCCGAACCTCGCCCCCCTTTCGCGAGCAGACGCAAAGGTGCCCCTTCAGGCCCCGAATTGGGGCAGTTTGCGTCTGTTCGCGCGGAAAGCGTGCCTGGCAGGATGACACAACATGAGTGAATCCCCCGTGCTGCTCCTGGACGGCGCCAGCATGTGGTTCCGCTCGTACTTCGGCGTTCCATCGTCGATCACCGCGCCAGACGGGCGGCCGGTCAACGCGCTGCGGGGCTTCCTGGACAATGTCGCGACGCTCATCGCCAATGAGCAACCGCACCGACTGGTGGTGTGCCGCGACGACGACTGGCGCCCGCAGTGGCGCGTCGACCTGATCCCGTCCTACAAGGCGCAGCGTGTCGCCGCGCCGAACCCCCCCGGTGAACCTGACGTCGAAGAAGTACCCGACGATCTCACCCCGCAGGTCGACATGATTCTGGAGCTTCTCGACGCATTCGGGATCGCCACGGCAGGGGCGCCGGAGGCCGAGGCCGATGACGTGCTCGGCACGCTGGCCCACCGGGAACGCCGCGACCCGGTCGTGGTCGTCAGCGGTGACCGCGACCTCTTCCAGGTGGTGCGCGACGAGCCGGTACCTGTCCGAGTGCTGTATCTCGGCCGCGGACTGGCCAGAGCAACGATGTACGGCCCGGTGGAGCTCGCCGACAGCTACGGAGTGCCCGTCCAACGTGCCGGGCCGGCGTACGCGGAGTTGGCGCTGCTGCGCGGAGACCCCTCCGACGGACTCGCCGGCGTGCCGGGTATCGGCGAGAAGACCGCGGCGACGCTGTTGTCACAACATGAGTCGCTGGAACAGATCCTGATCGCCAGCCGGGACCCGCATTCCGCGCTGTCCAAAGGTCACCGCGCCAAGCTACTGGCCGCTGCTGACTACATCCAGAAAGCAGAGCCGGTCGTGCGAGTCGCCACCGATGCCGACGTCACCCTGTCCACAGCTAACGACGCGCTGCCCCGGGCCGCCGCGCAACCGGGGAAGGTCGACAAACTCGCACAGCGCTACGGCGTGTCGTCATCGATCGGGCGGCTGCAAAAAGCGCTCGACGACCTGCCGGGTTGACCTCGATCGCCGCACCAGCGCTACTTCGGGCGGCCGACCTCGAAGGTTCCTTCGTCATCCTGGAACGTCACCGTCACCTGACGTTTGGTGCCGTCGATGCTGACCTCGCAGTTGAAGGTGTCACCCTTTTTGACCGTCGGGCTCACACCGTTATTGCACTTGACGGCGTTGACGTTCTTGGCCCCGTAGCCGTTGGTCTCATCGGTAAGGATCTGTTGGACGCCTGATTGGGCGGCGTTGACATCGAGCTTCGTCGTCACGAAGAAACCCGGCGTCCAGAAGCCCAGCACCAACACGACCCCGATGATGAGGGCGGCGAGCAGGCCGACAACCCCACCGATGACGGCCAGTGAACGCTTCGAGCTCTCCTCGGCACCCGGCGCGGCGTATCCGCCGGCGGGGTACTGGCCGTACTGCCCCGGCTGTTGGCCGTACTGGCCGGGGGGTTGGCCTGGCTGTTGGCCTGGCTGTTGGCCGTAGCCCGGTTGCTGGCCGTATGCAGCACCCGGCTGACCGTACTGGCCGGGCGGCGGGTAGCCGGCGGGGTTGTATTCGGTCGGCTGCTGACCGTATTGATCACCCTGCTGATACTGCTGCGGCGGATACGGCGGTGGCTGGGTGGGCTGCTGATACTGCGGATACTGCTGCGGCGGGTACGCCGGCGGCTGCCACGATGGCTGCTCGCCCCCGGCCGCCGGCGGCTGGTCAGAACCCGGGGTTGGCGGCTGCCACCCCTGATTGCCCGCCGATTCGCCTGCCGATTCCCCAGCTGGCTGCGTCGGGTCAGATCCCTGCGGTCCGCTCATTTCTCTCCTTGGTCGTCCGCGGCTGATGTGCCGGTTTCTGGCCTGCTGCCACACACTACCCCGCATCAACAGCTACGACTCCGCGCCGAACGCCGTTAATCGCGCGTTTCGCGGTCGTCCGCAACGTCGGCGACGGGGCAGCGTTGCGGACCTGGTCTGCCAAGTCCAGCACCTGACGGCACCACCTCACGAAGTCGCCCGCCGACATCGCGGAACCAACGCCAGCACTATCAGAAGCGGCCAACGCCGCGGTCAGGTCGCCGGTGCTGACCCACGTGTGAATCGCGGCGACGAAACCGTCGTCGGGTTCCCGGCTCTGCGTGATTCTGTGCCGCTGCTCATCGGCACGTAGCTCGGTCCACAACGTGCGGGTCTGATTCAACGCGCCGCGCAACCGGCCGCTGGGCACGTGGAAGCCGTCCGGCGAGCCGTGTCCGTCGCGACGCGACTCGTAGAGCACGGAGGACAATGCGGCGGCGAGTTCAGCCGCGTCCAACCCCTCCCATACCCCCGAGCGCAGGCACTCGGCAACCAGCAGGTCGCTTTCGCTGTAGATGCGAGCCAGCAATCGGCCGTCGCCGGTCACCGTGGGGCCGGACGAACTCGCCGAACGATCCTCTGGACCCGGCGTGTCCCCGGCGTCGACGATGAATCCACGCTCGGTGAGCAGCACCACGATCCGATCGAAGGTCCGCGCCAGGGAGTTCGTCGCCGCAGCGATCTTGCTTCGCAGCTGTTCGTTGTCACGTTCGATCTTGAGGTAACGCTCGGCGATGCGCACCTTGTCTTCGCGGTCAGGTAAATGATGGGCGCGATGCGCTCGCACCCGGGTGCGCAGCACGGCAAGTTCGGGATCGACGTCGGGCTCGGGAGGCGGACCACTTCGGCGGCGTCCGACCGAAGTGATGTCGCTCCGCGCGGCGGCCGAGCGCAGTGCCGACGCCAGGTCGCGGCGCGCCCGCGGATTGCGATGCTCAACCCGCTTGGGCAGCGGCATCGTACCAACCGGCCCAGCGGCGTTCGAGTAGTCCGCAGACGAGATTCGGCCCGCCCAACGGTGTTCGGACAACACCAACGGCCGAGGATCCGCGTCGTCGCGCGCGGGTTCCAGCACGACCGCCACCCCGCTGCGGCGCCCGTGGGCAATGGTGATGATGTCGCCGCGGCGCAGCGCGATGAGGGCCTCGTTGGCGGCCTGACGACGCTGCAGCCGCGACGCCCGCGACTGCGCGCGCTCCCGTTGTGAAATCTGAGCCCGCAACCGGGCGTAGTCGAGGATCGGCGAGTCGGGTCCGCCGAGTTCGGCCGCGAGCTCGCCCAGAAGCCGCTCTCCCCGCTCGACGCCGCGCACCAGACCGACGACCGAACGATCGGCCTGATACTGCGCGAAGGACCGTTCCAGCAGCTCATGTGCCTGCTTCGGACCCATCTGATGTACCAGGTTGATGGTCATGTTGTAGGTGGGTGCGAACGAGCTTCGCAACGGGAACGTCCGGGTGGATGCCAACCCGGCGACCTCGGCCGGGTCGGCAGTGCTTTCGTTTGGGTTCCACAACACCACCGCATGGCCCTCGACGTCGATGCCGCGACGCCCCGCGCGGCCGGTGAGCTGCGTGTACTCACCCGGCGTCAATGGCATGTGCTGCTCACCGTTGAACTTGACCAACCGCTCGAGCACCAC
This sequence comes from Actinomycetes bacterium, assembly GCA_022601135.1. GTDB lineage: Bacteria > Actinomycetota > Actinomycetes > Mycobacteriales > Mycobacteriaceae > Mycobacterium. Next base: position 54,104 of record JAHZJB010000075.1, read on the forward strand.
GGTGCGGGCCGGCATATTGATCCCCAGCGCCAGTGTCTCCGTGGCGAATACAGCCTTCACCAGACCAGCGGTGAACAACTCTTCCACGGTGTGCCGGAAGACCGGCAACATGCCCGCGTGGTGGGCTGCCAAGCCCCGGAGCAGCGCCTCCCGCCATTCGTGAAAGTCCAGCACGACCAGATCGGAGTCGTTGAGGTCGGCCGTTCGGCGGTCCACGATCTCGGCGATGCGCTCCCGCTCCTCCGTCGTGGTCAGCCGAAGCGACGAGCGCAGGCACTGCTTGACTGCGGCATCGCAACCCGCTCGGGAGAAGATGAAGGTGATGGCCGGCAGCAGACCGCCGCGCTCGAGCACGGTGATCACGTCGGGGCGGCGTGGGGTCCGGACCAGGCTCGGCCGCCCCACCCGTCCCCGGCCTCGCGGCTGCCAGTCCGCGAGTCGGTCGGCTTCGCGCCGATGCGCGATGTGGCGCAGCAACTCCGGGTCCACCGGTAGATCCCGGCCCGGCTCAGCCGGGCCGGACGCCCGGTAGTCGAACAGGTCGAGCAGTCGCTTGCCGACCATCACGTGCTGCCACAGCGGTACCGGCCGGTGCTCATCGACGACTACGGCGGTGTCACCGCGAACCGTTTGGATCCAACCCCCGAACTCCTCGGCGTTGCTCACCGTCGCGGACAGGCTCACCAGTAGAACGTCGTCAGACAGATGCAGGATCACCTCTTCCCACACCGCGCCGCGCATTCGGTCGGCCAGGAAATGTACTTCGTCCATCACGACGTAGGAGAGCCCCTGCAAGGCAGGGGAATCCGCGTAGAGCATGTTGCGCAGAACTTCGGTTGTCATGACCACGACATCGGCGTCGCCGTTGATAGCCTGGTCGCCGGTGAGCAGACCGATGCGCTGAGGCCCGTAGCGTTGCACCAGATCGCTGTGCTTTTGGTTACTCAGCGCTTTGATCGGTGTGGTGTAGAAGCATTTTCGGCCCGCGGCCAGCGCAAGGTGCACCGCGAACTCGCCAACGACCGTCTTGCCGGCGCCTGTCGGCGCGCACACCAGGACACCGTGGCCTTGTGCCAGTGCCTCGCAGGCTTGACGTTGGAAGCTATCCAGCGTGAAGGGCAACTCTGCGCTGAACTCGGAGACCTCGGTGAGAGCGGACGCCGGCCGCTCAGGTCGCGTCGTCATCGACCACAATCTGTGACGACGTGGGTACGGCTGATGGCGCCTCGACGGTCTCGACCGGGCCGATCGGTTCCGCCTCGTCGTCAGCGACCTCACTGAGCCTGGCGCGCCGCGCCTTTCGCACGTCGTTCAGCCGCGCGATCTGGATGGCGACCTCCAACAGCAAGGTCAGCGCGAGTGCCAACGCCAGCATCGAGAACGGATCCGAGCCGGGTGTGGCGAACGCCGCGAAGATGAACAACCCCATGATCAGACCGCGGCGCCAAGCCTTCAGCCGCTCGTAGGTCAGCACCCCGACGAGGTTCAACATGATGATCAGCAGCGGGAATTCGAAGCTGATACCGAACACCAACAGCAGGTTGAGCAGAAAGCCGAAGTACTTGTCCCCGGACAGGGCGGTCACCTGGACGTCGCTGCCGACCGTCAGCAGGAACCCCAGCGCCTTGGAAAGCACCAGGTAGGCCAGCACCGCACCGGCGATGAACAGCACCGCGCCCAACGCGACGAAGGACACCGCGAACCGGCGCTCCTTCTGGTAGAGCCCCGGGGTGATGAACGCCCACAACTGGTACAGCCACACTGGGCAGGCCAGGACCAGGCCCGCCGTCAGCCCCACTTTCAGACGCAACATGAACTGGTCGAACGGACCGGTGGCCAGCAGCCGACACTGGCCGTCCGGCGTGATGGTCGCGCGTGCGGACTCTGGCAGCGCGCAGTACGGTCCGCGCAACCAGTCGCCAAGGCTGGGCATCCCCAACACACCATGGCTGAACCAGAGGAACCCGAGGATCGTCGTAACGACGATGGCGAGCGCACAAATCAGCAGCCTGCCGCGCAATTCGGTGAGGTGATCGACCAACGACATCGTGCCGTCAGGGTTCACCCGTGAACGTCTCCGACGGGGATCGAGCTTGTTGAGGAATCCGGGTATCTGCACTTCAGGCTGCCTCGGTGCTGCTCAAAGACGCGAAGTCACGTCGCGAGCGCCCCGCCCGCGAGTCTAATTGGCTGGTCAGGCCGTGCGCTTGTCCGCCGACGGGTCGGGGGCTGCCTGCGTGCCGTTGCCGTCCGCCGGGCCGGAGGCGCGCTCCGAAGAAATCTGCGTGGGCACATCCGAGGTGGAGTCAGCCTGCATCTCCTTGATCTCGGACTTGAAGATTCGCATCGACTTTCCCAGAGAGCGCGCCGCCTCCGGGAGCTTCTTGGCGCCGAACAGCAGCACGAACACGGCGATGACGATGACCCAGTGCCAGGGTTGTAGACCACCCAATTTGGTTACCTCCAGACGTCTGCGCCGAGTCTACTCGCCCGACGAGTCGGGACCGACCCGATACGCCTCCAGGGCGACCAGAGCAGACCGCCGGACGCGCTCGGCGAGCCGCTTCGGCTCGCGCACCCGCACCGCCGATCCGAACCCCAGAACGAAGCGTGCCATCCACTGTTCGGATGCGTAGGTCATCGCGGCCTCACATGAACCGTCGGGGAACTCGCGTACCAACCGCAGTGGGTAGTAGTCGAACATCCACGCGGCCGATCGCTCAACGAGTAGCGTCGCCGTGGGCAGCGACGGGTCGGCTGTATCCGGATCGAAAAGCGAAGTATCCGGGCCCGCCTGGACCGCGGGCGACGGCGGCGCCGAGGGCTCCTCCAGCACTCTCGCCTCGACGATCCGGTCCAGCCGAAACAGCCGCACGCCCTCGGCCGACCGGCACCACGCCTCTAGATATGTGTGGTCTGCCACCAGCACAACGCGAATCGGGTCGACCACCCGACTGGACAGTGTGTCGTGGGACGCCGAGTAGTAATCGATCGCCAACGCCCGGTCGGTGCGCACCGCGGTCCGAACAGCCGTGGCTGCCTCGGTTTCGGACGGTGCGGGGTCGTCCACGGCCGCGCCCTCGGAGTTGTGGCTCGCCTTACCCGTCACGGATTCGATCTTGGCGATCGCACTGCGCGCCGCCTCCGGGTCGACCATCCCCGGTACGTCAACCAGCGCGCGCAGCGCCACTAGGACCCCCGTGGCCTCAGGCGACGTCAGCCTCAGCGGCTGGTCGATTCCCGCCGTGAAGGTGACTTCTATGGTGTCTCCGGAAAACTCGAAGTCGATCAGATCGCCCGGTCCGTAGCCCGGCAGACCGCACATCCACAATTGGTTGAGATCATCCCGGAGCTGCTTGACGCTGACGCCGAGGTCCACGGCCGCTTCCGAGTAGGTAATCCTCGGGTTGGCCTGGAAGTAGGGCACCATGTTCAACAATCGCACCAGCCGGGTACTGACGGCCGTCATGCGGGATCCGCCCCCGCACCGGCCTGCGCCTCCAACCGCGCGATGACATCTTCGCGCAGCGACGCCGGCTCCAGTACCACCGCGTCGGCCCCATAGCTGGCGATCTCCCGCGCCACCCGGTCGAACATGCCGATGTCCAGCGCGATCACCTCTCCCGCGCGCCCGCCCAGGGTCCGTGGATCCCCGGGCGTGGACCGGCGACGCAAGGCCGTAGCCCGACCGTCGGCAAGCCAGACCCTGGCCTGCCCGGACGCGGGCCAGTCGCCCACCACACGATCGATGACCTCCCTCAGGTTGAGGTCCGCGGGCCTGCTGACCGCGCCGGGCTCGCCGATCGGTGTTACCTCAGCGCCGATTCGCGAGAGCCGGAATGTGCGAACGGCGCCACGGTCGCGGTCATGGCCGATCAGGTACCAGCGGCCGCTGTCGGTCACCACGCCCCACGGCTCTACCGTGCGCAGGATGTAGGGTTCGGCTCTCGAGGGGCGGTGCGGAAACTGCACGACGTGCCCTGAGTCAATGGCCGACAACAAGATCCCGAGCACCTCTTCCGAACCGCGCAGTCCGGGTAGCGCAGCGGTGGAGGTGATGGCGATATCGGCGTCGGCGGCTTCAATGTCTATTCCGGCCGCCCGCAACTTCAGCAGCGCACCCTGGGTGGCGGTGATGAGCTCGGGCGACTCCCACAGCCGCGTCGCTACCGCTACCGCGGCTGCCTCGTCGGCGGTGAGTTTCACGGCGGGCAGCGCATACGCCTCGCGACTGATGCGATAGCCCTCGATCGGATCCGTCGGCGAAGCCCTCCCGGTCTCCAGCGGGATTCCCAGATCGCGTAGTTCGTTCTTGTCGCGTTCGAACATCCGGGAAAATGCCTCGTCGCTGGCGTCGACGGGGTAGCCGGACACTATCTCGCGGATGCGGTCGGCGGTAATGAAGGTGCGTGTGGACAACAGCGCGATGACGAGGTTCATCAGCCGCTCGACTTTGGACATCCCCACGGGTTAGAGCTTAAGGGGCATCGAGGACCGGCAGCGCGTCAGCTGATCACATGCTCGCGATGAGCCGCTTGACCCGCTCGTCGACGGATCGGAACGGATCCTTGCACAACACGGTTCGCTGTGCTTGGTCGTTCAGCTTGAGGTGCACCCAGTCGACGGTGAAGTCGCGGCCCGCCTCCTGCGCAGCGCTGATGAACTCGCCGCGCAGCTTCGCCCGTGTCGTTTGTGGCGGATTGTCGACCGCGGCGTCGATCTCTTCGTCGGTCGTGATCCGCGCCGCGAGGCCCTTGCGTTGCAGCAGATCGAACACGCCGCGACCCCGCTTGATGTCGTGATAGGCGAGATCGAGCTGGCTGATCTTCGGGTTGGACAGCTCCATGTCGTAGCGGTCTTGGTAGCGCTCGAAGAGCTTGCGCTTGATCACCCAATCGATCTCGGTGTCGACCTTGGCGAAGTCCTGGCTCTCCACCGCGTCGAGCTGCCGACCCCACAAATCGACCACCTGGGAGATCTGCGCGTTGGCTTCGCGGGTCTGCAGGTAGTCCACCGCGCGGGAGTAATACTCCCGCTGGATGTCCAGCGCGCTGGCCTGCCTGCCGCCGGCCAGCCGCACCGGCCGGCGACCTGTGACATCGTGGCTGACCTCACGGATCGCGCGAATCGGATTGTCCAGTGAAAAGTCACGGAATGCGACTCCGGCCTCGATCATCTCCAAGACCAGGGAAGCCGAGCCCACCTTGAGCAGCGTGGTGCACTCACTCATGTTGGAGTCTCCGACGATGACGTGCAGGCGGCGGTACTTTTCGGCGTCGGCGTGCGGCTCATCGCGGGTGTTGATGATGGGACGCGAACGGGTGGTCGCGCTGGACACGCCCTCCCAGATGTGCTCGGCCCGCTGGGACAGGCAGAACGCGGCGGCCTTGGGCGTCTGCAGCACCTTGCCCGCGCCGCAGATCAACTGGCGGGTGACCAGGAAAGGCAGCAGGACATCGGAGATCCGGGAGAATTCACCGGCACGGACGATGAGATAGTTCTCGTGGCAGCCATACGAATTGCCGGCGGAGTCGGTGTTGTTCTTGAAGAGATAGATATCGCCGCCGATGCCTTCGTCGGCGAGGCGCTGCTCGGCGTCTACCAACAAGTCCTCGAGTACCCGCTCGCCAGCGCGGTCGTGGGTCACCAACTGGTTGAGGCCGTCGCACTCCGCGGTCGCGTACTCGGGGTGACTGCCGACGTCGAGGTAGAGCCGCGCACCATTTCGGAGGAAGACGTTGCTGCTGCGGCCCCAGGATACGACGCGCCGGAACAGATAGCGGGCAACCTCGTCGGGGCTGAGCCGACGATGACCGTGGAACGTGCAGGTCACACCGAATTCAGTCTCGATGCCCATGATTCGTCGCTGCACCTCACCGAGACTACTTGTTGGCGGCGGGCGGGGCGGCTAGACCACGCCGCGACGTTCCTCGGCCACAACTTCGCGGGGAACTTCGCGAGGATCATCGTGGGGATATCGCGGGGATCATCGTGGGGATATCGCGGGGATCATCTGTCTTACCCACCATGCACACTCCATCCCAGGTGACCATCTGCTTACGCCAACGCCGGTGTGGATCTCAGTGAGGGGTGTGACATGCAGCCGGAACAGGCGGACCCGCCGTCTTCCAAGTCGTCAACATTTGATGACGACTCCGGCGACGACGCTGCCCAGCCGGAGCGGAAGTCGTCAACATTTGATGACGACTCCGGCGGCGACGCTGCCCAGCCGGAGCGGAAGTCGTCAACATTTGATGACGACTCCGGCGACGACGCTGCCCAGCCGGAGCGGACAAAACCCTGGTGGGAAAACCACCCTGAACTGGAGGCGATCAAAGCCCGCGTGGAGGCCGACATCTACGGCAAGCCTGACCGGCCCGAATCACACTCCCCCGACTCACACTCCCCCGATCCCGTGCTGAGCAATGATCAGAACCTGTGGATGAGCCTCGGCGGGGCGGCGTGAAAGTGGGCGCACCTTCCCGAGGATGATCTGAAAGTCCAGTAGCTCTGATCAAGACCGGCGTTGGCGCGCTGGTTGGGAAGGTACGCCCATGCTCACCGTAATTCACGATGTCCAGGAGGCCAACGGCAACGACGCCGCCGATCGGTCGTTGCTTGATGAGATCGTCCGCGACGGCGCGCAACAGATGCTGGCCGCCGCGCTCAAAGCCGAGGTCGCTGCCTACGTAGCTCAGTTCACCGATCAGCTCGATGAGCACGGTCATCGGTTGGTGGTGCGCAACGGCTCTCACCAGCCGCGTGAGGTGTTGACCGCAGCTGGCGCGGTGCAGGTGAGGGCTCCGCGAGTCAACGACCGCCGCGTCGACCCCGACACCGGGCAACGTCAGCGGTTCGCCTCGGCGATCCTGCCGGCGTGGGCGCGTAAGTCACCACAGATAAGCGAGGTGCTGCCGCTGCTGTACCTGCATGGACTGTCCAGCGGGGACTTCGGGCCGGCGCTGGAGCAGTTCCTGGGCTCCGGAGCGGGGTTGTCGGCCACAACGATCACCCGCCTGACTGCGCAGTGGCAAGGCGAAGCCGCCGCGTTCGGGTGCCGGGATCTGTCGGGCACCGACTACGTCTATCTGTGGGTCGACGGTATCCACCTCAAAGTCCGCCTGGAGCAGACCAAGCTGTGCTTGCTGGTGATGATCGGCGTGCGCGCCGATGGCCGCAAGGAACTGGTCGCAATCACCGACGGCTACCGGGAGTCGACCGAGTCGTGGGCTGATCTGCTGCGCGACTGTAAACGCCGCGGCATGACCGCCCCGGTGCTGGCCGTCGGGGATGGCGCCCTGGGGTTCTGGAAAGCCGTCCGTGAGGTGTTCCCCGCTACCCGGGAGCAACGCTGCTGGTTCCACAAACAGGCCAATGTTCTTGCCGCGCTGCCGAAATCAGCGCACCCATCCGCGCTGGCGGCGATCAAGGACATCTACAACGCTGAAGATGTCGACAAGGCCCAGATCGCGGTCAAGGCCTTCGAGGTCGACTTCGGCGGCAAGTATCCCAAGGCCGTCGCCAAGATCACCGACGATCTTGACACGCTGCTCGAGTTCTACAAGTACCCCGCAGAGCACTGGATCCACTTGCGCACGACCAATCCGATCGAAAGCACCTTTGCGACCGTGCGGCTTCGGACCAAGGTGACCAAGGGGCCGGGGTCCCGCGCGGCCGGTCTGGCCATGGCCTACAAGCTGATCGACGCCGCGCAGGCCCGCTGGCGGGCCGTCAACGCCCCACATCTGGTCGCCCTCGTCCGTGCCGGTGGGGTCTTCCACAAAGGCAAACTGCTCGAACGGCCCACCGACATCACCCCACCGACACCGCCCTCAGGCGGTGACGACCACACCGGAACGGAGGTCGCCTGAAAACACCCCGATCCACAGGTCTTGACTATTTCTC
>JAHZJB010000076.1 GCA_022601135.1 Actinomycetes bacterium
CGGACCCTGAGTGACCTTGCCGAATTCGCGGCTGTTCGGATTTTCGGTTCCAGACAGGCTCAGCGCCTCTGACCGCTGCGCTATTTCCTCAATCAGCGATGCGATGAGGATCACTGGTCTACTTTTGCTGTATAGCTTCCGTGACCAGGGGGTTCGTCGATGCCTCAGGAGCCAGGTCATGTGGGCCTCATTCCTGATGGGCTGCGGCGTTGGGCCAACGCGCACGGCACAACATTGACCGAGGCCTACGTGCGCGGCGCGCACAAGGTAGCCGAAATTCTCGTTGCGCTTCAACGGCAGAATGTGCACACCGTCTCGGTGTACAACCTGAGTCGGGCGAACCTGTCGCGAAATGACAGTGAGCTGGAGGCGGTGTATGCGGCGTCGCTCCGGTTCCTCACCACGCTTATTCCGGCTCATTTCGATCCGGCCGTCTGCAGCGTGCGGCTGCATGGCGAGAAGGGCTTGCTCCCCGAGCCATACGTTGCCGCCGCACGCGAGCTGGAAGCCGCGATGACTGGCGATGACTTCCGGATAAACCTTCTCGCGGCGTACGACGCGGGTCATGAATTACGCGCCGCGCATCAGCGAGCCAACCGAGAAGGCTGCGACATCAACTCTGCCTTCGACATCGGCGAGGTGGACATGGTCATCCGAACCACCCCAGAGCCGCTGCTGAGTGGATTTCTGCCCCTGCAGAGCCAGTACGCTCAGCTGGTCTTTCTGGCGACACCGCTCAACGAGCTGAAGACGTGCACGATCGACCAGCTCATCGCCGATTACCGACGCGTTTCGCATCTGCGGGGCCGGTAGCACTGTCATGGAATCGCACAGGAACCCGCTGATCGTCGGCGCAGGGCCGGCCGGCCTTACCGCCGCCCTGGTTCTCGCGAAGAGCGGGGTGACGCCGCGGATGTACGAAGCGACGGGGACCGTCGGGGGGCTGGCGCGCACACCCACCGAGGGCGACTGGCGCATCGACCCTGGTGGTCATCGGTTCTTCACCAGAAGCGAGGCGGTTTCCGGTCTATGGAGGTCCCTGCTGCCGGCCGACCAGTGGATCTCGGTCCCCAGGAGTTCGGCCATGCTGGTCGACAATCACCTCATGCGCTACCCGTTGGTCGGCCGTGATCTGGTGACCCAGATGGGACTGGGCCGCGGAATACAGGGACTTGGCAGCCTGATGTGGTCCCGGCTTCGGCGGTCAGCCCCGCTGGAGAAGTCGGCGAGCTTCCGGGAATGGGGCACTCTGAAGTTCGGTCGCTACTGGTACGACATGTTCTTCGACGGTTATGTCCGAAAGACGTGGGTCACCGACCCCGCTCAGCTGGCAAGCGACTGGGCGCACCAGCGAATCAGGCCGATCATCTGGCGCCTGCGCCGCGAGCCCCATCCTTCGGATCAGGATGTCTTTCAATACCCCCGGCGCGGACCCGGCCAGCTTTGGGAAGCGGCAGCGGCCGTACTGGCGCAGATGAACGTCGTCCCCTCGATGAATGCGCCGGTGGTCAAGATTCGGACCGAAGGCGGCACGTGCACGGTCGAGCTGCACAACGGCGAGACCGTCTCTGGGGACGCCCTGTTTTCCAGCATGCCTCTGCGGTTGCTGGTCGAGGCCCTGGAGCCCGCGCCGCCAAGCCATATTCGGGCGTTAGCCGCGGCCCTGCAACACCGTTCGCTGATCACGGTCGCTGTCGCCCTTCGGGAACGGCATGACATTCCCTACAACTGGGTGTACACCCCAGGGGCGAACTTCTCCGTAGGGCGCATTCAGAACTATCGCCGTTGGTCGCCCGACCTCGTGCCGAAGAATTGGGATGGCACCTTTCTGGGGTTCGAGTATTTCATCGGTCCCGGCGGTGAACTGTGGGGCGCCAGCGACGAGCGCCTGACACGGATGGTCAAACAAGACCTTCGTACGCTGGGGTTGGGGAACTCCGAGATTGAGCGAATCATGGTCGTCCGCTCACAGTTCGCCTACCCGGTGCACGACCCGGCGCGTGATCGGAATGTGGCCCGAATTCGGGACTACCTTCGCCAGCATCATCCAACAGTTCACCCGATCGGTCGCAACGGCATGCACCACTACGACAACCAGGACCATGCGATGTTGAGTGCCGTGCGCAGCGTCGCCCGATACTTCGGTGAGTACACAGACCCATGGCAGGTGAACTCCGCACACCTCTACCACGAATCTGGTCTGCTGAAGATGTGAGGGCGCCGGCGGCCGAAGTAGAGTGCTCGCGTGGGCTACCCGGACAATGTGCTGGCCAAAGACGAACAGGTGGTTCTGCACCGGCACCCGCACTGGGGGCGGATGACGCTACCCGCCCTGATCCTGATCGTCGCGACCGCGGCAGCGTCGTTCATCGCCGGTTACGTCAACACACTGAATTGGGAGGCGCCGGCCAAGAAAATCGTCTTCCTCGTCATCGCCGCGATCTTGCTCATTCTGATCGGCTGGCTGTCGGTGTGGCCGTTCCTGAATTGGTGGACTACACACTTCGTCATCACCGACCGACGGGTCATGTTCCGGCAGGGCCTGATCACGCGGCAGGGCATCGACATTCCGCTGGCCCGGATCAACAGTGTGGAATTCCGGCACGGCCTGGTCGACCGCATTCTGCGCACGGGCACGCTGATCATCGAATCAGCGTCGCAAGATCCTCTCGAGTTCCAGGACATCCCGCAGGTCGAACGCGTGCACTCGCTGCTGTATCACGAAGTGTTCGACACCCTGGGTTCCGAGGAATCGCCCAGCTGACGGTGTGACAGTCGGCGTGAGCGCATCGACGTGACGTTGCCGCTTTGGCACTGGTGACGCACTTCGTAGCCATCCTCCAGCACTTCGGCGAAGCCGCCGGTGGACAGTGTGGACTCCAGGGCCTTGTCCGGGTTGCGCGCGTACTCGTCGGGAAACACGAATCGGCGAAACGCCCAGAACCGGAACGCCATCTGCAACAGGTTGCCGACGATGTAGGCCGACACGAAGTCGGCGATGTTCTCGACGGTCAGCGACACCATCGGAACACGCAGCATCAGTATGTAGCTGGACACCCACAGCGGGGCCATGCTGAGCAGCACACCCACTCCGCTGACTCCGAAGAACAGTAGGGCCTCGTGGTGGCGCTCGCGGCCGCCACGGTCGCGGAAGCTCCATTCTCTGTTGAGGATGTAGGAGGCGATGACCGCGACGATGCCCGCGATGATCTTGGCGGTGACCGGCTTGGGCTCGAGAATCGTCAGCTTGAGGGTGAAGAAGATCGTCGAGTCGATGATGAATGTGGTGGCGCCGACGATGGCGAACTTGATGAGCTCATGGTGCTGCTCGGCGTAGGGGCGGATCGGCCCCGGAAGGCGCTTGATCGTCGCATCGGCAAAGGACACAAGGAGCGATTCTACGTAACGCGGTCCAGAACTTCCCCATCGAAGTGTAACCGCAGGTCAACTATGTGACCCAGGCCATGACACGATAGATCGCGTGACAGCTTCCGTCTCCCAGCCCCTTTCCCGGGGTCCCGATGCGCCGCCGGTCGTCGCCATGATCGGCGGGGGGCAGCTCGCCAGAATGTCCCATCAAGCAGCGATTGCGCTGGGTCAGACGCTGCGCGTGCTGGCCACCGGCAGCGGCGAAGCGGCCGCGCAGGTTTCACCCGACGTGGTCATCGGATCCCACACCGATCTGGATGCCCTGCGCCGCGCCGCCGACGGGGTGACGGTTCTCACTTTCGATCACGAGCATGTGCCGACTGAGCACTTGGACAAGCTCGTCGCCGAGGGCGTCAACGTCGCACCGCCGCCGGAGGCGCTGGTGCACGCCCAGGACAAGCTGTTGATGCGGCGACGGTTGGAGGCTCTGGGTGCGCCGGTGCCGCGGTACGCGGCCGTGTCTTCCGGTGGGGAGGCTGAGGCGTTCGCGATGCAGATCGGGGGGCCGGTGGTGATCAAGACGGTGCGCGGCGGCTACGACGGTCGCGGCGTGGTGATGGCCGCCGACGCGGACGATGCTCGCGAGGCGGTGCAGCGCTTCTTGGCCGCTGGTGTCGCGGTCATGGTCGAGGAACGGGTGGCGATGCGTCGTGAACTGGCCGCGCTGGTGGCCCGCTCGCCGTTCGGCCAGGGTGCGGCTTGGCCGGTGGTCGAGACCGTGCAACGCGACGGGATCTGTGTCACGGTGCTGGCGCCGGCTCCCGGACTGTCTTCTGAACTGGCCTCTGCTGCTACCGAATTGGCTTTGGGGTTGGCGTCTGCGCTGGGGGTGGTCGGGGTGCTCGCCGTCGAACTGTTCGAGACCGACGACGGTGCGCTGATGGTCAATGAGCTGGCCATGCGGCCGCACAACTCGGGTCACTGGACCATGGACGGTGCCCGCACCAGCCAGTTCGAACAACACCTGCGTGCGGTGCTCGACTACCCGTTGGGCGATACGTCGCTGCTGGCGCCGTGCACCGTCATGGGCAACGTGCTGGGTGCCGATGTGACGCCGGCGATGTCGATGGACGAACGCCTGCACCACCTTTTCGCACGGATGCCTGAGGCCAAGGTGCACCTCTACGGCAAGCTAGAGCGCCCGGGCCGCAAGATTGGTCACGTGAACGTGGTGGGTGGCGACTCCGAGGTGGACGTAGTGCGGGAACGCGCCGAGCGGGCGGCTCATTGGTTGTCGCACGCGCAGTGGACTGACGGATGGGACGGGCACGCATGACAC
>JAHZJB010000077.1 GCA_022601135.1 Actinomycetes bacterium
GACGAACGAGAACACCAACGGCTTGCTGCGTCAGTACTTCCCGAAGGGCACCGACCTCTCACGGTGGTCCGCCGAAGACCTCGAAGCAGTCGCCCTCACACTGAACAACCGACCCCGCAAAAGCCTCGACTGGAAGACACCCGCCGAGGTGTTCGAGGAGCAGCTACGCTCACTCCAACAACCCGGTGTTGCAACGACCGATTGAACCCAGGCAGTACCTGTCGCTGGCATATACCGACAGGCTGGCCGAGCTCGGGATCGCGCCATCAGTGGGGTCTCGCGGCGATAGCTACGACAACGCCCTCGCCGAGGCAGTCAACGCCGCCTACAAGACCGAGTTGATCCACCGCGGCAAGCCATGGCGCAGCGCCGACGACGTCGAACTGGCGACCGCCGAATGGGTGGCCTGGTACAACCAGGAACGCTTGCACGAAGCCCTCGGCTACGTTCCACCAGCCGAGTACGAGGCCGCCCTCACCGGCACCTCACACCCCGCGAGCCAGCCAACCCCGGCCCTCGCACCCATGTAGGAACAGAACCCGGGGTACTTCAGTCCGACTCGCACACCACCTTGGTGGACGCAACCCCCGCCCTTCGGCGCCGACCAACAGCAATCCACGGCTGATGCCATCTTCCCCTGCGCGGCTCTGTAGGTTTGAGTGCCAGAAATCCGTCAAGGACCAGAGCGTCGACAGGAGCAGTGCATGCCCACTTGCCGCGGCATATTTATGATGAATGCACTAACGGCATCGCTTGGTTGGTGCTTGGCAAAGCCAAGTCGCGCTTCGATTTCTTCGTTGCTGGCCTTTGCCTTTGTCTGGCCCTTCGTCAACAGTCAGTTGGAGGGACGCAAACTTCTTCGTTTCGTTCCTGGGCATTGCCTCACCGAATCCGACTTGCTTTCTGTGCTGGCGGTCGCGGTCGCGTCTATCCAAGGGCGCAAGGTGGCCTCTGAAACTAGAAAGATGAGGTGAGTAAACCCTGTCCTAGCGGGTGCCGCTGTTTTAGGCCGGAGTGCACGCAAACCAATGCGCACCCCGGTGAATCCCCCCGGCGAGTCCGGAGACGTCCCGGATTGAGGACTCAGCCGGCGGCTGGCCTCTGTGTTTGAGAGTAGTAGTGGGTCTCCATTTCGATGGGCGGGATGTCGCCGCAGTATTCGTAGAGGCGCTCGCGGTTGAACCAGTCGACCCATTCGGCGGTGGCGTATTCGACTTCTTCCACGCGGCGCCCGGAGCAATGGTCAATACCTGTGGATGAGCCTTGGCGAGGCGGCCTGAAAGTGGGCGCACCTTCCCGAGGATGATCATCACGGAATCAGGTATTCGATCAAGACCGGCGTTGGCGCGCTGGTTGGGAAGCTACGCCCATGCTCACCGTAGTTCACGGGGCCGATGAGGCCAATGACAATGTCAGCGGTTCTGATCGGTCGCTGCTAGATGAGATCGTCCGTGACGGCGTCCGGCAGATGCTGGCCGCCGCGCTGCAGGCCGAGGTTGCCGCTTACGTGGCCCAGTTTGCCGACCAGCTCGACGAGAACGGCCACCGACTGGTCGTGCGCAACGGCTATCACCAGCCGCGTGAGGTTCTGACCGCGGCCGGTGCCGTTGAGGTGAAGGCTCCGCGGGTCAACGACCGCCGGATTGACCCCGATTCCGGTCAACGTCAGCGGTTCTTCTCGGCGATCCTGCCGGCGTGGGCGCGCAAGTCCCCGCAGATCTCGGAAGTGTTGCCGCTGCTGTACCTGCACGGATTGTCGACCAGTGATTTCGGCCCGGCCCTTGAGCAGTTCCTCGGCTCCGGTGCGGGGTTGTCGGCATCGACGATCACGCGGTTGACCAGCCAGTGGCAAGACGAAGCCACCGCGTTCTCGCGTCGGGATGTGTCCGGAACCGACTACGTGAACCTGTGGGTCGACGGCATCCACCTCAAAGTACGACTGGACCAGGAGAAGCTGTGCCTGCTGGTGATGCTCGGGGTGCGCGCTGACGGCCGCAAGGAACTCGTGGCGATCACCGACGGCTATCGGGAATCGACGGAGTCATGGGCTGACCTGCTGCGCGACTGCAAACGCCGTGGAATGACCGCCCCGGTGCTGGCTGTCGGTGAGGGCGCCCTGGGGTTCTGGAAGGCGGTGCGCGAGGTGTTCCCAGCCACACGGGAGCAGCGGTGCTGGTTTCACAAACAGGCCAATGTGCTGGCCGCCCTGCCGAAATCAGCACACCCCGCGGCACTGGCGGCGATCAAGGAGATCTACAACGCCGAGGACATCGACAAGGCCCAGATCGCGGTCAAGGCGTTCGAGGCCGACTTCGGTGCCAAGTACCCCAAGGCGGTCGCCAAGATCACCGACGATCTCGACACGCTGCTGGAGTTCTACAAATATACGGCCGAGCATTGGATCCACTTGAGGACGACGAATCCGATCGAATCCACCTTCGCCACCGTCCGCCTTCGCACGAAGGTCACCAAGGGGCCGGGATCACGAGCGGCCGGACTTGCCATGGCCTACAAGCTGATCGACGCCGCCCAGGCCCGCTGGCGGTCCGTCAACGCCCCACACCTGGTCGCCCTGGTTCGCGCCGGGGCGACCTTCCACAAAGGCAAACTCCTCGAACGGCCCACCGACATCACCTCACCGACACCGCCATCACACGGCGATGACCAGCAAGCCGGAACGGAGGTCGCCTGAAACACCCGATCCACAGGTTTTGACAATTCTTCCCGGATCGACGTGTATTGCGATCCTCTATCCGTATGGTGGACAACGTCTTTGAGGTCAAAGATGCCTTCTTGTCGACGCGCCCAGATAGCCTGCTCGATGCTGTCGAGCACCATCGTGGTGTTCATCGTGGATGCCACCCGCCAGCCCAGAATCCGCCGCGGGTAGGCATCGACAACGAAGGCGACGTAGGCCCACCCCGACCATGTCGACACGTAGGTCAGATCGGCCACCCACAAACGATTCGGCGCCGGTGGGCCGAAGTGCCCTTATACCAGGTCCGGCGGCCGCACCCCACCCGGGTCGGGGATGGTGGTCCTTTTGACCTTGCCCGGGTCGCCCCGCGCAGGCCCATCTCGGTCATCAGCCGCTCCACCGTGCACCGGGCCACCTCAAGGCCCTCACGGCGCAGCGCCAGCCAGACCTTGCGAGCCCCGTAGACGTCGTAATTCGCGGCATGAATCTGCTCAACCTGGGCTTTGAGGACCTCATCTCGGATCTCGCGCCGGCTGGGTTGGCGGTTGAGATGCTCGTAGTAGGTCGATGGGGCGATCGGCACGCCCAGCTGGGCCAGGGCGGTGCAGATCGACTCGACACCCCACCGCAGACCATCCGGTCCGACCTGACGGCCCCGATGCTCAGCGATGAATTTCGCGACTACCTTTGTGGCCGGTCGAGCTCGGCCGCGAAGAAAGCAGACGCGGCCTTCAGGATTCCGTTGGCACGTTTGAGCTCTGCATTCTCCCGCCGCAAACGCTTCAATTCCGCGGACTCTTCAGTACTGACCCCAGGCCGCAACCCACCATCGATCTCGGCCTGGCGAACCCACTTGCGCACCGTCTCGGCTGTACCGACACCGAGCAAACCCGCTACCGCCCGCATCGCCGCCCACTCCGTGTCATGCGACCCACGAACCTCCGCGACCATTCTCACTGCCCGCTCGCGCAACTCCGGCGGGTACCTCCTCGACGAATCCCCTGGAATACCTCCATGGAGGCGTTGTCACCGGCGGCCCCGACCCGGCCCATGGAGCCGACCATGTCGTGACGGCCCAAGGCGAGAACGAATTTCCGGCTTCGAAACTGACTGCCCCTGTCGCTGTGGA
>JAHZJB010000078.1 GCA_022601135.1 Actinomycetes bacterium
CAGGTCGGCGAGGGCTGGCGTTTGGCGCGTACCACGCTGGCGAATGAGCGTGTCGCGATGGCCCAGGGCACCGCCCTGGGCAACCCGATGGAAGAGCTACTGCGGGTTTTTCGAGAGGATCCCCGGCTTACAGTCGATGGTGCCCAACTGGATCGGCTAGGCAGCTTGATCTGTTCCGCGCAGATGGGGTCGTTGCTCGATCAACGTATCGCTCAGCTGGCGGTGGGTGGGCAGGATCCCGGTCCGCAGGCCAGTGTGCGCAAGCTCATCGGTGTGCGTTACCGGCAGGAGCTCGCCGAGTTTCGGATGGAGTTGTCCGAGGGCGCAGGTGCCGTCGTCAACGAGCAGGTGCATGATTTCCTCAACACCCGCTGCCTGACGATTGCTGGTGGCACCGAACAGATTCTGTTGACCTTGGCAGGTGAGCGGTTGCTGGGACTACCGCGCTGAAGGGCCGGCGGCTGGCGTCTCACTCGGCTCACTCGTCGTAGGTGACTTCAACCGAATCGGTGCACGGGTGTGCCTGGCAAGCCAGGATCAGGCCCTCGTCGAGATCTTGTTGTTCGAGCACGTCGTTGACCGCCATCTCGACTTCACCGGACTTGGTCAGGACAGCGCATGCGCCGCAGTGTCCTTCGCGGCAGGAGAACGGAGCGTCCAGACCCTGTGCGAGGAGCACGTCGAGTAGCTTCTCACGACGCGGCCAGGAGATCTCGTGGGTTTCTCCATCGAGCGTCACGATCGCCGTGGCGGGCACCTCGTCGCCGTCGTCTGCGGCAATCACCACTGCGGCGAACGGGTCGGAATCCAAGGACTTGAACACCTCGCGGTGGATTCGGTCGGCGGAAGCTCCTGTCGACCCCAAGGCGTCCTCGGCAGCTGCCATGAAGGGTCCGGGACCGCAGATGAACGCCTCGCGTGCGGCATACGGGGCGATCAGGTCCGCCAACGCGGTCGCGCTGGGTAGACCCTGCACCGACTCCAGCCAGTGCAGCGCGGTGAAGCGATCGGGATACTTGGCCGCCAGGTCGCGCAGTGCCGCGGCGAAGATGACTGAATTTTCATCTCGGTTGGCGTAGATCAGCGCCACTTTGCCGCCGCCCTCACTCAGTGCGGATTTTAGGATCGCCATCATCGGGGTGATTCCGCTGCCGGCCGCAAGCAGCAAGAAGTCGGTATCCAAGGTCTTGGGGACAAACGTCCCCGACGGTGCCAGTACGTGGATTCTCATGCCGGGGCGCGCGTTGTCGCACAGCCAGTTCGAGGCATAGCCGTCCTCGGTGCGTTTGATGGTGACGGTCATCGGATCGCCGGTGAACGGCGAGCTGCACAGCGAATAGCACCGGGCCACTGATCCTGTTCGATCACTGGGCACCCGCAGCGTCAGGAACTGCCCGGGGGCGTAACGAAGCTTCTCAGTCGGAATCCCTGAGTCGTTCGCACCGTCGGTTGCCGCGAATACCAGCGAGCGTGCATCGGAGGTCTCGTCGATGACGTCGACGACCTCGAGTTCGAGCACGTGGCTTCCGAGCGGCTCGTCGGTCACTGGATGGGCCTTCCCTCGCGCGGACTTGGGTCGATAACTAGAACAGGTTACAGAAATGCATGTGCGCTGGTCCAGAGGCCACAGCAATGCGCTACTCGACACAAATCGTAACGTGTTCTAATCTTTCTGTAGCGACCGGCTCTTACGCGGGTGCCCATCTTCGGTGCTCCACTCTTCGCGCAAGCGCTCATCGCCAGGCCCGAGTCTCCAGGAGGCAAATCCGTGACGTCCATTGAACAGCTCGATACGCAGTCGGTTCTGGCCGGCATCGACGATCTGTTGCCCAGGATCGCCAAGCGCGCTCAGGCCGCCGAAGACCTGCGGCGCCTGCCCGATGACACCGTGAGCGAGCTCGATGAGGTCGGTTTCTTCAGGCTGCTCCAGCCCGAGCAGTGGGGTGGTCTGCAGTGCGATCCCACGGTCTTCTACGAAGCCGTCCGGCGCATCGCCGGTGCGTGCGGTTCCACCGGGTGGGTGTCGTCCATCCTTGGGGTGCACAACTGGCACCTGGCCCTGTTCGACCAGCAGGCACAGGACGAGGTGTGGGGCAGCGATCCGACTGTGCGCGTTTCGTCCTCCTATGCTCCTATGGGCGCCGGCACCGTGGTTGACGGTGGCTACCTGGTCAGCGGCGCCTGGCAGTGGTCGTCGGGTTGCGACCATGCGACATGGGCATTCCTCGGCGGACCGGTGATCAAGGATGGCAGGCCGGTCGACTTCGGGAGCTTCCTCATCCCCCGCAACGAGTACCGCATCGACGACGTCTGGCACGTCGTCGGGTTGAAGGGCACCGGCAGCAACACCGTCGTCGTCAAGGACGTGTTCGTGCCCAGGCACCGGTTCCTGTCATACAAGGCGATGAACGACCTAACCGCGGGTGGCCTGGTGAACAACACTGCTCCGGTGTACAAGATGCCCTGGGGGACCATGCATCCCACCACCATCACGGCGCCCATCATGGGAATGGCCTACGGCGCCTACGACGCCCATGTCGAACACCAGGGGAAGCGGGTGCGCGCCGCGTTCGCCGGAGAAAAATCCAAGGAGGATCCGTTCGCCAAGGTTCGCATCGCCGAGGCCGCCAGCGATATCGATGCCGGGTGGCGGCAACTGATCGGTAACGTGGCCGACGAGTATGCGTTGTTGAAGGCGGACAAGGAGATCCCGTTCGAGCTGCGCGCCAGGGCACGCCGTGATCAGGTTCGGGCCACCGGACGGGCGATCGCCTCGATAGACCTGCTGTTCGAGGCTTCGGGCGCTACCGCGCTGGGCGTAGATCAGCCTGTGCAGCGGTTCTGGCGGGATGCGCATGCCGGCAGGGTGCACGCGGCGAACGAGCCGGAGCGGGCCTATCTGATATTCGGCAACAACGAGTTCGGGCTGCCGCCGCAGGACACGATGGTCTGATTGGCCTCCACTGATGACATCCTTTGCTGCGGAAGCCGCTCAACAGCACGAGGTCACGTTCGAGTCGACGTCGCGTTTTGCCGAGGTCACCGGCGCCGGCCCCGACATGCGTCTGCACTACCACGAGGCGGGCGTCGGCAACGAACAGACGGTGGTGCTGCTGCACGGGGGTGGCCCGGGCGCGTCGAGCTGGTCGAACTTCGGCCGCAACATCCCGGTGCTGGCCAGACATTTTCACGTGCTGGCTGTCGATCAACCGGGATACGGTCATTCCGACAAGCACACCGAACACGAGCAATACAACCGCTACAGCGCTACCGCGCTGCTCAATCTGTTCGATCATCTGGGGATCGAGCGGGCGGCACTGGTGGGAAACTCGCTCGGCGGCGGCACCGCGGTTCGGTTCGCACTGGACAACCCGAAGCGGGCCGGCCGGCTGGTGTTGATGGGCCCGGGCGGGTTGAGTGTCAATCTGTTCTCGCCGGACCCGACTGAGGGGGTCAAGCTGTTGGGGCGGTTCGCTGCGGAGCCGACCCGAGAGAACATCGAGAAGTTCCTGCGGATCATGGTTTTCGATCAGAGTCTGATCACCCCCGAGCTGATCGAAGAGCGGTTCCAGATCGCGAGTTCCCCGGAGTCGCTTGCCGCTACCAGAGCGATGGGTAAGTCGTTCGCCGGCGCGGATTTTGAATTAGGCATGATGTGGCGTGATGTGTACAAGTTGCGTCAGCCGGTGCTGCTGATCTGGGGGCGCGAGGACAGAGTCAACCCGCTCGACGGCGCGCTGGTAGCACTCAAGCAGATACCGCGAGTGCAGCTGCATGTATTCGGGCAGTGTGGACACTGGGCGCAGCTGGAGAAGTTCGATGAGTTCAATAAACTCACCGTCGATTTCCTGCAGAAAATCCCTGCGAAGGGGGGATCATGACCATCCGGTCGCTGGGATACCTGCGCATCGAGGCCACCGATATCGGTGCTTGGCGAGAGTACGGGCTCAAAGTACTCGGCATGGTTGAAGGAAAAGGCAGCACTGAAGGCGCCCTCTACCTTCGTATGGACGAATTCCCGGCCCGGTTGGTGATCGTGCCCGGAGAACGGGACCGATTGATGGAGTCCGGCTGGGAGACCGCGAATGCAGCCGGGCTGCAGGATATTCGCCGTCGTCTTGATGTCGAAGGCACTCCCTACAAAGAGGCTACGGCGGCTGAACTCGCCGAGCGCCGGGTGGACGAGATGATCCGCTTCTCCGACCCCTCGGGCAACACCCTGGAGATCTTCCATGGCGTCGCTCTCGAACACCGCCGGCTGGTGAGCCCCTACGGTCACAAGTTCGTCACCGAGGAACAGGGCCTCGGACACGTCGTCCTGACCACCCGTGACGATGCCGAATCGCTGCACTTCTACCGCGACGTCCTCGGTTTCAACCTGCGTGACTCGATGCGTTTGCCGCCCCAGCTGGTCGGCCGGCCCGCCGATAGCCCCCCCGTGTGGTTGCGATTCTTCGGAGTTAACCCGCGACACCACAGCCTGGCGTTCATGCCGGGTGAGACGCCCAGTGGCATCGTGCATCTCATGGTGGAAGTCGAGAATGCCGACGACGTCGGACTCTGCCTGGACCGGGCGCTGCGCCGGAAGGTGAAGATGTCGGCGACACTCGGTCGGCATGTCAACGACAAGATGCTGTCCTTCTACATGAAGACACCCGGCGGTTTTGATATCGAATACGGTTGTGAGGGGCTGGAAGTCGATGATCAGAGCTGGGTCGCGCGCGAGAGCACCGCGGTGTCGCTCTGGGGCCACGACTTCAGTGTGGGTTTCAAGTCGTAGTGGGTAATTCTCCGATCGACCCGCGTACGTTCCGAAGCGTGCTGGGGCAGTTCTGCACCGGCATCACGGTCATCACCACCGTGCGCGATGGTGAGCCGGTGGGCTTTGCATGCCAGTCCTTCGCCGCGCTGTCGTTGGACCCGCCACTGGTGCTGTTCTGCCCCACGAGAATGTCGCGCTCGTGGGAGGCCATCGAGGCCAGCGGTAGCTTCTGCGTGAACGTCCTGCACGAGAACCAGAAGGATGTTTCGGCGCGCTTCGGTTCCCGGGAGCCCGACAAGTTCGCCGGAATCGACTGGCTACCTTCGGGGCTGGGTTCGCCGATCATCAAGGGCACGCTGGCCCATATTGACTGCACGGTGCATTCGGTTCATGACGGTGGCGACCATTTCGTGGTCTTCGGCGCGGTGCACGCGCTGTCCGATGTCCCGAGGGAAAAGCCGCGGCCACTGCTGTTCTATCAGGGGCAGTACACCGGTATCGAACCCGACAAGACGACCCCGGCGGACTGGCGCAACGATCTGGAAGCCTTCCTGACCACGGCGACCGACGATACCTGGCTCTAGCAGACCGTGGACGTGCGTCCCTGGACGTTCCGCTACTGGTTATCGATGACCGGCTGAGGCAGGCAGAAGCCCCGCCGGGGCTGGCGTGTGTCGTTCGCGGGTAGCGTTGGTGGAATGCGTTTTGGGGTGTGTTTGCCGATGGTGACGGTGGAGCGGTCGGTCGCTGCACCGGCGGACAGAGTGTGGCGCGTCCTGGTGGATCTCGACGCCTGGCCGTTGTGGGGGCCCTCGGTTCGTGGTGCGGAGCTTGATGGTGGTGGGCGTGAGTTGGGGCGGGGTTCGCGGGGGAGCGTGGATACAGCTCTCGGGTTTAGCCTGCCGTTTGTGGTGACGGAGTTCGATGCGGGGCGTTATTGGGCGTGGGAGGTTGGGGGTGTGCCGGCTACTGGGCATGAGGTGATCGGCGATGTTGTGGGTTGTCGTGTCCGTTTCGGTGTTCCGTGGTGGGCGGTGGGTTATCTGCCGGTGTGTGCGGTGGCGTTGGGCAGGGTGGAGGCCGTTGCCACCGGCCTGCGGTGAGGCGCCGAGCCCGCCCTGCTGGCCGGCCGACCGGAGAAGACTGAGCGTGCCGTGCGTGTGTTCGGCCTCGCGGCGGCGGAATCGGCGCGTTGGCGGGCCGGCTTCCATCCCGGTCTGCTGCAATGATGGCCGGAGCTTCTTTAGACGATCGACTGCAGATGGAGTGCTGGGTGACGGTGGCGGCGGACGAACCGCAGTGGGTTCCTTCGGATCGGGACATTGCGGCCGCGCGGGTCACCGACTTCGCGCGATTCGCTGAACAGCGCACGGGTGCCACGTTTCCCGACTACCGCGCACTGTGGCAGTGGTCGATAGCCGACATCGCCGGCTTCTGGGCCGCGGTGTGGGACTACTTCGATATCGGAGCTCGTGGGTCCACGGTGCTCGAGAACAAGCAGATGCCGGGAGCAAGATGGTTCCCGGGTACCACGATGAACTACGTCGATCAGATCGTCCGCAACGCGCGCACCGAGCGGCCGGCGATCATCTACGCCAGCGAAGGACAACCTGACCAGGAAGTTTCCTGGGCGGAGCTGCTGTGTCGCACCGCCGCGTTCGCTGACGCCCTTCGTGGCGTCGGCGTGGGTCCCGGTGATCGCGTCGCCGGGTACCTGCCCAACATCCCTGAAGCAGTCATCGCGTTCTTGGGCACCGCAGCGGTCGGCGCGGTCTGGAGTGCCTGCGGTCAGGACTATTCGGCGAAGGCGGCGCTGGATCGGCTCGGTCAGCTGGAACCCAAGGTGCTGGTGACCGCGAACGGGTACCGATTCGGAGGGAAGTACCGGGACAAGCGCGAGGACGTCGCCGTGCTTCGTGCGGGGCTGCCCACGCTACGGGCAACGTTTTCCACCGACGATTTTGCAGACGATCTCTCGGCCAGTAGTGATCGCGAACTCCACACGGTTGCGGTCCCGTTCGATCACCCGCTGTGGATCCTGTTCTCGTCCGGGACCACCGGACTCCCCAAGGGTATCGTGCATGGTCACGGCGGTGTCGTGCTGGAGCACCTCAAAGCCGTTGCACTGCAGTCTGATATCGGGTCTGATGACACGTTCTTCTGGTTCACCAGCCCCAGTTGGATGATGTGGAATCTACAGCTCTCAGGACTGCTCGCCGGTGCCACTGTCGTCTGTTACGACGGCAGCCCGTCGGCAGGTGCCCCAGATACGCTGTGGGATATTGCCGCCCGGGTCAAGGCCACGGTGTTCGGTACCAGCCCCGGCTATGTACTGGGCTGTATGAAGGCCAACGTGGAGCCAAGACACGATCACGACCTGTCCGCGCTGCGGACCGTCGGGATCACCGGGTCGTCGCTGCCGCCCGCGTCATCACTGTGGCTGCGCGACCACGTCGGTGCGCACGTGCAAGTCGCTTCGATTAGCGGTGGCACCGATGTCGTGTCGGCGTTCATCGGCGGCGTCCGCACGGTGCCGGTCTGGCCGGGAGAGTTGTCGGCGCCGTTTCTCGGCGTCGCGCTCGATGCCTGGGACGAAGCCGGGAAACCGGTACGCGGCGAAGTTGGCGAGCTGGTCATCACCGAGCCGATGCCGTCCATGCCCGTTTGCTTCTGGAACGATCCGGACGGAAACCGTTATCGGGAAGCGTACTTCGAGATGTATCCCGGCGTGTGGCGCCATGGTGACTGGATCACCATCACTGATCGGGGCACCGTGGTCGTGCACGGGCGTTCGGACTCCACTCTCAATCGCCACGGGGTCCGGATGGGCAGCGCCGACATCTATCAGGCGGTGGAGAGCCTTCCGGAGATCGCTGAGGCGTTGGTGATCGGAGCCGAGCAACCCGATGGCGGCTACTGGATGCCGTTGTTCATCGTGCCGTCTGACGGCATCGAACTTACCGATGCATTGCGCGACCGCATCAATGACACCATCCGATCCGAAGTGTCTCCGCGCCATGTGCCCGACGAAATCATCGTCGCCCCAGGCATTCCGCACACCCGCACCGGGAAGAAGCTCGAGGTGCCGATCAAGAAGCTGTTTCAGGGCGGCGACCCAGCTAGGGTCGTCGAGCGAAGTGCGGTCGATGATCCCGACCTGCTGGATTGGTATGTCAGGCGGCGTTGAAGGTGACCAGGTCGATGCTGAGTTTGCTTTCGATGAGGGTGAGTCGTCGTCGCAGGGGTGGTCCGGGTAGTGGTGGGGCGGCCGATTGGTAGGTCGCGCCGGTCGGGGTGTGGAATTGGGCAGTGTGGTCGCCGTTGGTGTCGGTGGTGGTCACCGTCCAGCCGGGGGCTTCTTTGGTGTAGTTGCAGGCTTCGCAGACGCCGAGGCCGTTGATTGCGGTGGTGGGTCCGCCGTCGCGGGCTGGTGTGGCGTGGTCGCAGTGGCGGATCGGGGCCTCACAATAGGGGGTCCGGCAGGTTTGATCGCGTAGCCGGATCAACCGGGCCAGGCCTGTGGGGAAGATCCGGGCCCGCGATTCCGTGGCCACCAACTGCCCGGATGCGGGGTGGCGGTAGAGCCGACGCAGGGTTGCCTTCGCGTCGGCGTCGGCGACCGCATCCCCGGTGAGTTGGCGGGCCCATCCGGCCGGGATCGGGCCGTACTCTGCCAGCCAGGCCGGCTGTGCGTCGTCACCGGCCAAGGTGGTGTCGGCCATCACCAGGTTGACCGCCACCGACACCGGCTCCGCCGCAGGTCGGCCGGTGACCCGCTCGATCAGGGTGTCGGCCATGATCTGGGCGCGGGAACGCCCATCGGCGGTGGTATCGGCGGCCCGGGTGAGCGCGGCGTAGACCGCCACGCCCTGGGCCACGGGCAGCAGCGCGCTCACATAGGCCATGGTGTCCGGTGCTGGGCGGATGCTCACCCGCCGATCGGCGGCAGCGTGGGCGGCGCGGTCCACCACGGCGGCAACGTCGAGTTCGCAGGCGATCTTTCTGGCTTCGGCGGCTACCCGTTTGTCACCCCAGCCGTGCAGCCGGGAGGGCTCGCCGCACAGCCGGGCGTCCAACGTGCGGCGGTGCTCGACACTCAGACAGGCCGATTCCCGCACGATCAGGGTGGCCCGCCACTCCGAGAGCACCCCGGATTCCAGGGCGGCCAGGGTGTGGGGCATCTCGTTTACCAGTGCGGTGGCCAACCCCAGATGTCGCCCACCACGCGTCGGGGCCTCCCGGCGCGCCAGGGCGAGTTCGGCGGCCAAACCGCGCCCCCGCTTGGCTGCCGGCACCCCTGCGGCCGCCTCGGCAGCACGCCGGGTGGCCGCCCAGGCCGCCGCCGCCCGTGCCTGTGCGGCCGCGGCCGCCGACTTCACCCGCTCCAAGGCCTCTACCTGGGCACGCAACTGCGCCTCACCAGCCCCAGGATCAATATCGAACACACTTTCGAACATAGAACCAAAGCTACCCCCGCCCACCGACAGGCAGAAGCGCTAAGCCAGCCACGAACCGACGCGGCCCAACGCCTCCTGGATGTCGGCGGCCGGACCTGCGAACGACAGTCGCACGAACGCACCGCCGTGAACCGTGTCGAAATCGACGCCGGGCGCGATCGCCACCCCGGTGTCAGCGAGTAACTGCGAGCAGAACGATAGGGAGTCGGTCGTCAGATGCGACACGTCGGCATAGGCATAGAAGGCTCCATCGGTCGGGGCCAGCCGGTCGATACCCATGCTGCGCAGCCCGTTGAGCAGCAGGGTCCGGTTGGCCGCGTAACCGTCCAGGAGTGATTCGGCCTCCGCGATCGAGTCCGGCGTGAACGCGGAGACCGCCGCCACCTGGGGCAGCGCTGGCGGGCAGATCGTGAAGTTTCCCGTCAAGCAGTCGACCGCCCGTTTCAGTTCCGGCGGTACCAGCAACCACCCCAGCCGCCACCCCGTCATCGCGAAATACTTCGAAAAGCTGTTCACCACAACCGAATCTCTGGACGTCTCCCACGCACAACTGGTCGCCGGCGAGCCCGGGTACACCAGACCGTGGTACACCTCATCGCTGATCAGGCGGACACCGGATGCCGTGCACCACGACGCGATTGCCGCCAGTTCCTTCGGCGGTATCACCGTCCCGGTCGGGTTGGCCGGGCTTGCCACGATCAACCCCGCGACGGGCGGGTCCAACTCGGCCAGCATCTGCACGGTCGGCTGGAAACGTGTTTCGGGCCCGCACGGCAGCTCGACGACCTCGCAGCCGAGTGCCGAGAGGATATTGCGGTAGCACGGGTATCCGGGGCTGCCGATGGCCACTCGGTCACCGACGTCAAAGCACGCGAGAAACGCCAACAGGAAACCGCCCGACGAGCCGGTCGTCACCACGACATCGCCAGGATCTACGAGCAGTCCATGCCGCTCGCGATAAGAATCCGCGATCGCGGCACGTAGTTCCGGGATGCCGAGCGCGACGGTGTACCCCAGTTGGTTGCCGGCTAGCGCCGAGACTGCCGCGTCTCGTACCGCAGCGGGTGCCCCCGCGCTGGGCTGCCCGGCTGACAGGTTGACCAGATCACCATGGGTCCGTTGCCGTTCATCCGCGGCGAGCCACACATCCATCACGTGGAACGGCGGGATGCCTGCCCTGCGCGCGACGGTCACTCTGTCAGGCTAGAACACCTCGGATTCCAACCGACGTAGCTGTTCCCGGGGCTGCCCGAGAAGCTGCGCGCTGCCGTGGGCACGTTTGAAGTACAGCTGGATGTCGCTCTCCCAGGTGATTGCGATACCGCCGTGCAGCTGAATGGCTTCGGCGGCCACCGCAGAGAATGCCTCGCTGGCGGCAAGCCGCGCCGAGGCCGCAGATCGTGACGTCGGGTCCCCGACTGCTTCGCCAACCACGGCGCGCGCCGATTGGACCGCCACATACAGATCGGCCATCCGATGCTTGAGCGCCTGAAAGCTACCGATCGGACGACCGAATTGCACCCGATCCTTGGTGTACTGCACGGTGAGGTCAAGACACTTGGCCGCGGCGCCGATCTGTTCGGCCGCCAGCAGAATCGCCGCGAGATCCATCATCCCGGGATCCGGTCCGAGCGTCTCCGTCTGTGTTGCCTGGACGGCCGCCAATCGGCGCGTTGGATCCATGGCGATCGCCGGATCAGCGGTGAATTCCGTCCAGCGGGTGAGGTTGTCGCCATCAGTGGCGATCACAACGTCGGCGATATCTCCGTTCACCACATGATCGGGATCGAAGACCACCGCTCCGATCGATGATCCCGACGCCAACGCCACCAGGACATCCTCGGCGGGTGCTTCGGCTGACAACAGTGCCAGCTCGGCCAGCGTGCTGCCCAGCAGCGGTGTCGGCACCAGCGCCTTGCCGAGTTCCTCGAGAACGACGGCCGCATCGCCCAGCTGCCCTCCGGCACCACCGAGGTCCTCCGGAACGACCAGTGCCGCGGCACCGACCTGTTCGCACAGCATCTGCCACAGCGCCTCGTCGTATCCCCGCTCTGAGCCCATCGCCTCGCGCACCGCATCCGGTGCTGCGTGCCTCTCGACGAGCGCGGCCACGGTTTCTCGCAGTAGTTCGCGTTCGGCGGTCACGCGAATGCCTCCAGTACTCGACGCCGGTGCCAGGCCGGATTTCCCCAGGCGGGCCGCAGGGCTTGCACCCGCACAAGTTGCAGCGACAGATCGTGCTCCTGGGTGAAGCCAATGGCGCCGTGCGTTTGCAGCGCCGAACGCGCGGCAAGCAGGGCGGCGTCGGCTGCGGCGACCTTGGCGGCGCTGACATCACGGGCCGTCTCGGGAGAGTCGTCCGCCAAGGCCAATGCCGCACCGTAGACCAGTGGTCGCGCCAACTCGACAGCGATGAGCACATCGGCCAGCTTGTGCTTGATCGCCTGGTAGCTACCGATGACGGAGCCGAACTGGCTGCGCGCCTTGGCGTATGCGACGGCGGCATCGAGCAGCGCCTGGCCTGCTCCCACCAGCTGAGCTGCGGTCGCCAGCGCACCGAACTCGAACGCCCGCATGGTTTCCGCACCTCGAGCGTCGCCGGATGCCTTGAAGTCGAACAACTTCCGGCTTGGGTCAATAGAGTCGAGCGGATGGCCGAGGGTGGCATCGCGAACCTGACCGGACTCTGCCACCAGTATCAGCCCGGCGGCGTGCGCGTCCGCCGCGCGCGGCACCAGGGGTGGCATGGCCACCGTGGCGATCAGTTCACCGGATGCCAGGTCAGCACTGCGTTCGTCGGTGGCGAGCAGAATCGGCGCCACCGCAATGGATTCGGCTACCGGCCCTGGGATACACCACCGCCCGATTCGCTCCATCGCCACCACGAGATCGACGGGGTGGGCGTCGATTCCGTCGTAGCTCTCCGGCACCATCAGCGCTGTCACGTCGAGATCTGTGAGCTGCGACCAAATCTTGCGGCCGAGCTTGGTGTCTCCGTCGCTCCACGCCCGCACACAGCTGGGGACGTCGGCGGACCCCAGCGCGGCGTCGATGCTGGCAGCGAAATCGCGCTGCTGGTCGTCCAACTCGAAGTTCACGGTCGCCTACTTTCGGGGCAGGCCCAGAAGCCGCTCGGCAATGATATTTCGCTGAATCTCGTTGGTACCGGCGTAGATAGGACCGCCCAGGGCGAATAGTAGACTCTCGGTGAGCGAGTCGGCGAGTTCGCCGTCGGCGCCACGCAGGTCCAAAGCGGTCTGGTGCAGCGCGACATCGAGCTCCGACCAGAACACCTTGGTCACGGATGCTTCAGCGCCCAATTCGCCACCGTTGCTCACCCGCGTCGCGGTGCCGAAGGTGTGTAGCCGATAGGCCTGTGCCTTGATCCACGCATCGGCAACGCGGTCGGTGAACGCTGGATCGGGATTTTCCTTCCATTGCGACACAAGTAGTTCCGCCGGAGCCAGGAACCTCGCGGGGCTGCGCAACGACATCCCGCGTTCGTTATTGGACGTGCTCATGGCCGCGCGCCAGCCTTCGTGCACCCCGCCGATGACATCGTTGTCGGGAACGAATACCTCATCAAGGAAGATCTCGCCGAAACCGGTGTCGCCGCCGAGTTGGGCGATGGGGCGCACGGTAACTCCGTCGGCCTTCAAGTCGAACATGAAGTATGTCAGTCCCTTGTGCCTCTGTGCCTCAGCATCCGAGCGGAACAACCCGAAAGCCCGCTCTCCGAACACTGCCCGTGAACTCCAGATCTTCTGCCCGTTGAGCAGCCATCCGCCGTCGGTCCTGGTCGCCGTCGACCGCAGCGAGGCAAGGTCACTGCCGGACTCGGGCTCAGACCACGCCTGCGCCCAAATCTCCTCGCCGCTTGCCATTTTCGGGAGGATCCTGTCGAGCTGCTCCTGAGTCCCATGGGTGAACAGGGTCGGCGCGAGCATCGACGTACCGTTGGCGCTGGCCCGCCCCGGCGCGCCGGCGCGGAAGTACTCCTCCTCGTAGACGACCCATTGCAGCAATGTCGCCTCACGGCCACCGTAGCGCTTCGGCCAGGTGATCACCGACAGCCCGGCGTCGAAGAGCACTTTGTCCCAGACGCGGTGTTGTTGGAATCCCTCGGCGGTGTCGTAGGACTTTGTCGGGAACGACTCCGTATTGGCGGCGAGAAAGGCGCGTACCTCAGCCTGGAACTCCAGGGTGGCGTCGTCGAAGGTCAGGTCCAATTTACCCGCCTCCTGCACGTTCTTGGAGGTCGCGAAGCTGCGGTTTGACCACTTTGCCGCCGGGGTTACGGGGTAGCGCGTCGAGGAATGTCACTGACCGAGGGATCTTGAAGTTGGCGAGATGCTCTCTGGTGTAGTCGATCACGGTATCTTCGTCGAGCTCCGCGCCCGGTCGTGCTACGACGAAGGCTTTGCCGACTTCGCCGAGCCGGTCGTCGCGTATGCCGATGACGGCGGCCTCGGCGACACCATCGAGACGGGCGATGACCTGCTCAATCTCGGCCGGATAGACGTTGAATCCACCGCAGATGTACATATCCTTTAGCCGGTCTGTGATCTTCAGGTTGCCCGCGTCGTCGAGCTCACCGATGTCCCCGGTGTGCAGCCAGCCTTGGGCGTCGACCGCGGCCGAAGTCGACGCGGGATCATCCAGGTAACCCAGCATCACGTTGGGTCCACGTAGCAGCACTTCTCCTGTTTGGGAGCCGCTGATCGCCGCAATGCGCAGTTCGAAGTCCGCTATCGGACGTCCGGAGGTGGTGGCGACGGTGACGGCGTCGTCGTCGGGTCGGCACATGGTGCCGAACCCGCTGGCCTCGGTGAGACCGTAGGCCGTCAGCACGATGTCGATATCGAGTTCGTTCTGCATCCGTTCGATCAGCACGACGGGGATGGTGGCAGCACCGGTGACGGCGAACCGTAGCGATTCGAGGTCGTATTCGGCGCGATTCGGGTGGTCGAGCAGGGCTTGGTAGATCGTCGGCGGACCGGGCAGCACCGTGATCCGGTGGTTCTCGACGGCCCGCATCGCCTCTTCCGGGCTGAACGTCAGCTGTGGGATCAGCGTGGCGCCGGTCTGCAGACATGCCAGGATGCCGGCCTTGTAACCGAAGTTGTGGAAGAACGGATTGATGCACAGGTAGCGGTCGCTGCGGGTAACTTGCCCGCAGGAGGCCCACGCCGCCGACGCGTCGAGGGACTGACGGTGAGCACACAGCACGCCTTTGCTGCGCCCGGTGGTGCCTGAGGTGAACAGGATGTCCGCGACGTCCTCGGGGCCGACAGCCGCGACGCGGGCGTCCACCTGTCCGACGTAGGCCTGGCGGCTCCCGCTGCCCAGGAACTCGTCCCAGGTGCCGTCGGCCTTCTCGATCGGAATGCGCACGATGTGGCGCAGGGCGGGCAGCGCATCCCGGACTGCGGGGTCCTCGACGGCGGCTGCCTTGTCGGTACCGAGGAACTCACCGGAGACGAACAGCAGCGGTGTCGCGGTGCGCGCCAGGATGTCGGCAGCCTCGCCGACGGTGTAGCGGGTGTTGAGTGGGATCAAGACCGCGCCGGCATGGTGGACGGCCAGGCACGCCACCACCCAGTGCCAGGTATTGGGCGACCAGATCGCGACCCGGTCGCCGGGCTGCACACCTAGGCCGATCATCCCGGCGGCGGCCTGCCGGACCTCTGCACGCAGTTCGGCAAACGTGAGCGTTCGATCGGCCGTGACCACCGCAGGGTGTTCGGGAAGTTCGCACGCGATCCGGTCGAGAACCGCGGGGGTGGTTCGCCGCTGTGACATTCCCGCGTTGTCCCCTGTCCCTCTAACAAAGCAAGTGCTTGGTAGGTTAGCCTACAGGGGTGATGGAGGTCCAGGAGTTCAGGGCCGAGGTCCGCGACTGGCTAGCCGACAACCTTGTCGGCGAATACGCCGGGCTCAAGGGCCTCGGCGGCCCCGGCCGCGAGCATGAGGCGTTCACGGAACGTCTCGCATGGAACCAGCATCTCGCGGCAGCGGGCCTGACGTGCCTGGGCTGGCCGGAAGAACACGGCGGCCGCGGGCTGTCGGTGGCCCACCGGGTCGCGTTCTATGAGGAGTACGCCAAGGCGGACGCCCCCGACAAGGTGAACCACCTCGGTGAGGAGCTGCTCGGACCCACGCTCATCGCCTACGGCACCCCCGAGCAGCAAAAGCGGTTCCTGCCCCCGATCCTCGACGTCACCGAACTGTGGTGTCAGGGTTACTCGGAGCCCGGCGCAGGTAGCGATCTCGCGAATGTCGCCACGATGGCGTTGCTCGACGGTGACCAATGGGTGATCAATGGCCAGAAAGTCTGGACCTCACTTGCGCACTGGGCCCAGTGGTGCTTTGTGTTGGCGCGCACCGAGAAAGGTTCCAAGCGGCACGGCGGTCTGTCCTATCTTTTGGTCCCACTGGACCAGCCCGGCGTCGAGATCCGCCCGATCATCCAGTTGACCGGAGACTCAGAGTTCAACGAAGTCTTCTTCGACGACGCTCGTACCGACGCCGATCTCGTGGTTGGTGAGCCTGGCGACGGTTGGCGGGTGGCGATGGAAACCCTGACATTCGAACGTGGCGTGTCAACACTGGGTCAACAGATTCGTTATGCGCGTGAGCATTCCAAGCTGGTTCAGCTTGCCCAGCGCACCGGTGCCGCCGACGACCCGCTGATCCGGGAGCGGCTCACCCGGTCCTGGGCAGGGCTGAAGGCGATGCGGTCCTATGCGCTGGCAACCATGGATGACGCACAGGGTGGCCAGACTGCCGGCAAAGACAGTGTTTCGAAGCTGTTGTGGGCCAACTGGCATCGCGAACTCGGTGAGATCGCGATGGAGGTGCAGGGCCTGGCGGGCTTGACCCTGGACGGTGGCGAATTCGGCGAGTGGCAGCGGCTGTACCTGTTCTCCCGCGCGGACACCATCTACGGCGGGTCCAATGAAATCCAGCGCAATATCATCGCTGAGCGCGTGCTTGGCCTGCCCCGGGAGGTGCGCCCGTGAGTTTGTCAACAGCTCCGAAAGAGATTGATGGTCACGGCCTTCTGTCCGGCAAAGTGGTTCTGGTGACTGCGGCCGCGGGCACCGGAATCGGCTCATCGGTTGCCCGCCGCGCGCTCGCCGAGGGTGCCGATGTCGTCGTATCCGACTATCACGAGCGTCGGCTGACCGAGACCCGGAGCCAACTCGGCGCTCTGAGCCTCGGTCGGGTCGAGAGTGTGGTGTGCGACGTGACGTCCACCACTGCCGTCGATGCGCTGATCGCCGAGGCGGTAGCCGCGATGGGCCGGTTGGACGTCCTGATCAACAATGCCGGACTCGGCGGGCAGACCCCGGTAGTCGAGATGACCGATGCTGAGTGGGACCGCGTACTCGACGTGACGCTGACGTCAACCATGCGCGCGACCCGGGCCGCGCTGCGATACTTCCGCGACGCCCCGCATGGCGGCGTGATCGTCAACAATGCCAGCGTTCTGGGATGGCGCGCACAGCATTCGCAGGCCCACTACGCGGCGGCCAAAGCCGGTGTGATGGCTCTGACCCGTTGCAGCGCCATTGAGGCCGTCGAGTACGGCGTGCGTATCAACGCGGTGTCGCCGAGCATCGCCCGGCATAAGTTTCTGGAGAAGACGAGCAGTTCCGAGTTACTGGACCGGCTCGCCGAGGGCGAGGCGTTCGGCCGCGCCGCCGAGCCGTGGGAGGTCGCTGCGACGATGGCGTTCCTGGCCAGTGATTACTCCAGTTACCTTACGGGAGAAGTGATCTCCGTCTCGAGTCAGCATCCGTGAGCATGCCACGCCCGGTCGCTGGGAACGCCGCGCAGGCCAACACCAGGCGAGACGAGCTCTTGGCGCTCGCCGCGACGATGTTCGCGCAACGCGGGCTGAGGGCGACCACCGTGCGTGATATCGCCGATTCGGCAGGAATCCTTTCCGGCAGTCTCTACCACCACTTCTCATCGAAGGAGGAGATGGTCGACGAGGTGCTGCGCGGGTTCCTCGATTGGCTGTTCGAGCGTTACCGACAGATCGTTGCGACGGAGCCGAATCCGCTTGAACGTCTCAAGGGGCTTTTCATGGCATCTTTCGAAGCGATCGAGACCAGGCACGCGGAGGTCGTGATCTACCAGGACGAGGCCAAGCGGCTAGCGCTGCAGGAGCGGTTCGCCTATGTCGATGAGCGCAACAGAGAACAGCGCACGATGTGGGTCGATGTGCTGACCGAAGGCGTCGCGCAGGGCTACTTTCGCCCCGATATCGACGTGGACCTGGTGTACCGATTCATTCGTGACACCACCT
The DNA here is from genome assembly GCA_022601135.1 of Actinomycetes bacterium. Lineage (GTDB taxonomy): Bacteria > Actinomycetota > Actinomycetes > Mycobacteriales > Mycobacteriaceae > Mycobacterium. Next base: position 17,537 of record JAHZJB010000078.1, read on the forward strand.
GGGTCTCGGTTCGCTGGTATCAGCCGGGTGGGCCCCTCACCGCTGAGCAGGTTGGTCGGCAGTATCTTGCCATCGTCCTCGGTGGCATTACCGCAGAAGGAGTATGAAATGGCTGGCACCACTGAGCGCATTGGAGTTTCACAGGCCGTTTCACAGGCCTACGTGATCGATGCGGTTCGCACCGCCGTCGGAAAACGCAACGGGGCGCTGGCTGCAGTGCACCCTGTCGACCTAGGGGCTGCCGCCTGGCGAGGTCTGCTGGAGCGCCTCGATGTCGACCCCGGTGCGGTGGACGACGTCATCGCGGGCTGTGTCGATGCGATCGGCCCGCAGGCTGGGAATATCGCCCGATTGTCCTGGCTGGCAGCGGGATACCCGGAAGAGGTGCCCGGGGTCACCGTCGACCGGCAATGTGGCTCCAGCCAGCAGGCGATCTCGTTCGGCGCGCAGGCGATCATGTCGGGCACCGCTGATCTCATCGTCGCCGGTGGCATGCAGAACATGAGCCGAATCCCGATCAGCTCGGCGATGACGGTCGCCGAGCAGTTCGGGTTCACGTCTCCCACGAACGAATCTAAGGGCTGGCTGCATCGCTATGGCGACCAGGAGATCTCACAGTTCCGCGGCTCGGAGTTGATCGCTCAGAAATGGGAGCTGTCCCGTGAGGAGATGGAGCAGTACGCGCTGACCAGCCATGAGCGGGCGCTGGCAGCCATCCGTGCCGGGCATTTTCACAACGAGATCCTCCCGGTCGATGTGGACGGGGTGAGCTTCGCCGTCGATGAGGGTCCTCGGGACACCTCCCTGGAGAAGATGGCCGGTCTCCAGCCGCTCGTCGAGGGGGGCCGCCTCACCGCGGCAATGGCCAGCCAGATCTCCGACGGTGCCAGCGCGGTGCTGCTCGCCTCGGAGCGTGCGGTGGGGGAGCACGGCCTGACGCCCCGGGCCCGAATCCACCACATCAGCGCGCGCGGCGCCGACCCGGTGTTCATGCTCACCGGTCCCATCCCCGCCACCCGCTATGCGTTGGAGAAGACCGGGTTGTCCATCGATGACATCGACACCGTCGAGATTAACGAGGCGTTCGCACCGGTCGTGCAGGCTTGGCTCAAGGAAACCAAGGCAGACCCGGAGAAGGTCAATCCAAACGGCGGCGCGATCGCGCTCGGGCATCCACTCGGTGCCACCGGCGCGAAGCTTTTCACCACGATGCTCAACACCCTCGAGCGCACGGGCGGCCGCTACGGTCTCCAGACAATGTGTGAGGGCGGCGGCACCGCCAACGTGACCATCATCGAACGCCTCTAGTTTCCTCCGCGAGCAGACACAAATTGCCCCTGCTCGCCGTGAAATCGGGGCAATTTGCGTCTGCTCGCGGGA
>JAHZJB010000079.1 GCA_022601135.1 Actinomycetes bacterium
ACACCGGAGGCGGCAACGCCCTTGGCCAGGATGGCGCCAACGGCGGCGACGGTTTCGGCGATGGCGCCAACGGCGGCAACGGCGGAGACGCCACAGTCTCCGGTGGTGGTAGCGGCCTCGCTGGTACCGGCGGCCCCGGTGGTAGCGCAGGATCCGGTGGCACTGCCGGAACCGCCGGAGCCGACGGCACCGTGAACTGATCGCCAACGCGACCAACAGTGTGCAGGGCACGGTGTAAGCAATTGACACCGTGCCCTGCCACATCTACCGAGAGTCATGAAGGACGAAGCGTCCCCCTCCGATTGACCGTGGCTGCAGATGAAAGTAATGTCACTTTTACTTTTCTGCGCTCGGGAGATCTCCATGGAATCCTTCATCCACCTGCGCAAGGGCACCACGCCCCGGCGACTGCACGCCGACCTGGGGGGGCTCAAAGACGACGAACTCGGCCGTGGCGGCTTCACCGGCCGGACGGCCAACTTCTATCGGCGTCACGACCCCACGGCGTACCGCTCGGTGGGGCCGTTGCGCCCCGTCGACGTGTTGTCGGACGACCTCAAACCCGAGGATGCCACCGACGCGCGCGGCGCCCCTCTGCTGATGTTCTCCAATCCCGACTGTGAGGTGCTGCTCTCGCGACGCAGCGCGCCGATGCCGTTCTTCGTTCGTCATATCGACGGTGACCTCCTGTGTTTCGTTCATGAGGGCACCGGCTTGATCGAGACCGAGTTCGGCCCGTTGCCGTTCCGCAAAGACGACTGGGTCTATCTGCCGAAGGCGTGCACCTGGCGACACGTACCCGACGATCGATGCACGTGGCTGATGATCCAGGCAACCGATGAGTTCCGGGTGCCGCCGCCCGGACCACTGGGGCGCCACTTCCCATTCGACCCTGCGCAGGCGGTGATCCCCGACCCGGAGCCGTGCGACGACACCGACGGACCACGAGTGGATGGAGAGTTCGAGGTTCGACTGGTGCACACCGGTGGACCTACCACGCTTTTCTACCAACACCATCCGCTGGACGTCGAGGGTTGGCGCGGCGACAACTTCGCCTTCACCTTCAACATCGCCGACTACAACGTGGTCACGTCCGACACCGTGCATCTTCCGCCGACAGTGCATCTGTTCATGCAGTCCACCGGCGTGTACGTGATGAACTTCCTGCCCAAGCCCGCCGAAGGTACCGCCGGCACCGAACGTACGCCGTGGTACCACCGCAACGTCGACTTTGACGAGATCGCGTTTTTCCACGGTGGCTCGCTCTACGGGATTCCGATGCCGCCCGGACTCATTTCCCATGCACCGCAAGGAATCCATCATGGCGCGCCGGAGAAAGCTCGCGAGAGGGCGCGCCGCAAGTTCGACGAATATCAATCCGTCGATTGGCAGGTCATCTCTATCGACACCCGCCGACGGCTGGTCCCGTCGGCAGAGGTACTGGCCAATGACCTCGGGCGGTATTGATGAGCGCTTGCGCGAAGAAACGACGGTGCTGATGAGCGCTTGCGCGAAGAAACGAGGGATACCGGTCCGGCGTGATTACGAGCGCATCCCCTATCTGATTGCTTACCAAAATAATTCAGCGGTTCGCGACGTCTACGGCGGTGTCTCAGACCTGGTGGTGCTGGAAAGCTATCTGTTGAGGCCCAAGGACGTCCCGTCCGACACCGGAGCCGCTCCGGCGGCGACATCAGACACCGTGCTGGTGTTCATGCATCCGATCGGCGGTGGCGCCTACCTGCCGATGATCAACGCCCTGGCACGCGCCGGACACCACGTCATCTACTGCAACAGCCGATTCCGCGGGACGGACTCCGCGCTGCTGATGGAGAAGGTCGTCGAAGACCTGGGCGAGTGCATCAAGGATGCCAGGAACCGGCTCGGCTACTCGAAGGTCGTGCTCGCAGGCTGGAGCGGCGGGGGCTCGCTGTCGGCGTTCTATCAGCAGCAGGCGCAACACCCCACGGTGACGGCAAGCCCATCCGGCGACGGCCCCGATCTGACGAAGCTCACGTTGATCCCGGCCGATGGGATCATGTTGCTCGCCGCCCACATCAGCAGGCACGGCACGATGACGGAGTGGCTGGACGCTTCGATCCTCGACGAGAGGGATCCCGGCAAACGGGATCCCGAGCTCGATCTGTACGACCCCGAGAACCCTAATCAGCCCCCCTATTCGGCGGCGTTCCTGGAACGCTATCGCCAGGCACAGATCACGCGGAACCGACGGATCACCGCGTGGGTGAAAAACAAACTCTCCGAACTCAAGGCAACGGGGCGGCCGGATGACGAGTTCGCCTTCGTTGTTCACGGCACCATGGCCGACCCGCGCTGGCTGGACCCGACGGTGGATCCCAACGAACGCACCCCGGGAACCTGCTACCTGGGCGATCCCCAGGTGGTGAACATGAGCCCGATCGGCCTGGCACGCTTCTGCACCCTGCGCGGTTGGCTGTCCCAATGGAGCTATGACGACGCCAACGGTGACGCCGTGAAATGTGGACCCGACATCGCGGTGCCTGCACTGGTGATCGGAAATCTCGCCGATGACGCGTGTACGCCGAGCCATACTCGCCGGATCTACGAGGCGATTGGCAGTCCCGACAAGGAGATGTACGAGATCGCCGGCGCGAACCACTACTACTCGGGGCCCGAACAGCGCGACAAGTTGCGCGAGGCCGTCGGCATCGTCACGGACTGGTTGGTGCGACACGACTTTGGGGTTGCCCGATGAGCACCCCGACCGGACCGCTGGATGGCATCAGGGTCATCGAGGTGGGAACGCTGATCTCCGGACCATTCGCCGGCCGCCTACTCGGCGATATGGGTGCCGAAGTCATCAAGATCGAACCACCTGGCTCACCGGATCCGCTGCGCACCTGGGGGCAAGCCGAGCTCGACGGACACCGCTTCTTCTGGACGGTCCACGCCCGGAACAAGAAATCGGTCACCCTGAACCTGCGTGAGGCCAAGGGGCGCGACGTCTTCCTCGACCTTGTGGAGCGCAGCGACGTGATCGTCGAAAACTTCCGGCCCGGAACGCTGGAGAAGTGGGGTCTGGGTTACGACGATCTTCGGCAGCGTAATCGCGGAATCATCCTGGTGCGCGTATCCGGTTACGGGCAGACAGGTCCGGACGCGCACAAAGCAGGCTATGCCTCTGTCGCCGAGGCTGCCAGCGGACTTCGGCACATGAACGGGTTCCCCGGTGGCCCGCCACCGCGGTTGGCGTTGTCGCTGGGCGATAGCCTCGCCGGGATGTTCGCAGCGCAGGGTGCGCTGGCCGCGCTGTACCGTCGATCGGTGACGGGCGAAGGTCAGGTGGTCGACGCCGCACTGACCGAATCATGTTTGGCGGTACAGGAATCCACGATCCCCGACTATGATGTCGGCGGTGTCGTCCGGGGCCCGTCGGGAACCCGCCTGGAGGGCATCGCCCCGTCGAACATCTACCTGAGCGCCGACGGCAGTTGGGTGGTGATCGCGGCCAATCAAGATACCGTCTTCCGCCGGTTGTGCGAGGCCATGGGCCGTCCGGAACTCTCGAGCGATGAGCGGTTCTCCGATCACGCTGCGCGAGGCCGTAATCAAGATGAACTCGATACCATCATCGGATCATGGGCCGCCGAACGCCAGCCGGCCGACATCATCGCGACCCTCTCGCAGGCCGGGGTGATCAGCGGACCGATCAACACCGTCGCCGATGTTGTCGTCGATCCGCAGCTGCAGGCACGCGGCATGATTGCCGATCACTGGGACGAACGCATCGGACGAAACGTGAAGGGCCCCGGCGTGGTACCGGTGTTGTCCGCGACACCGGGAACGATCCGGTGTGCCGGTTCGCCACGGCCCGGCGAACACAACGAGGAGATCTACTGCGGGCTGCTCGGCAAGAGCGATGCCGACATCGAGGCACTCCGCGCGGAAGGTGTGCTGTGAGCAAGCTACCGAGCCATGTCGACATTCGCGACGTATCTCTGCGCGACGGTCTACAGATCGAAGAGCCAATTCCATTGGCAGCCAAACTCGACCTCATCGCTGCCATTGCCGCCACCGGGGTGCGGGAGATGGAGGCGACGGCCTTCGTCTCACCGTCGAAAGTGCCCGCACTGGCCGACGCCGCGGAACTCGCCGCTGAACTGCACAACTTCGCCGACATTGAATTCTCCGCGCTGGTCGCCAGTCCCAACGGCGCCAAGCGGGCGATCGCTGCCGGACTTCGGTCCATCGAATACGTCGTATCTGCCGCAGACGGACACAGCCAGGCCAACGTGGGCCGATCGTCGCTGGAGGCGACCCGACAGATCGCCGACATTGTCGCGATCGCGCATTACAGCGCGGCCACCGTAGAGGTGATCATCGCTACTGCGTGGGATTGTCCGTTCGACGGCCCCACGGCTCCACAACGGGTCGTCGATATCGTCACCGCAGCGACCGACTCTGGCGCCGACCGACTGGCGATCGCCGACACAATCGGAACTGCCACACCGCGGCGAGTCACCGATCTGATCGCCCTTGTCCGACCCAGGATCGGTGAGACCCCCCTCGGAGCACACTTTCACAACACCCGAGGCACTGGTTTGGCCAGCGCCTATGCCGCGGTCACCTCCGGCGTCACTCGGCTGGACGCATCCGCTGGCGGGCTCGGGGGATGCCCATTCGCCCCGGGTGCCAGCGGGAACATTGCCGTCGAAGACCTCGTTTATCTATTGCGGGACAGTGGCGTTCATGTCGACATTGACCTAGAGGCAGCGATAGCCGCAGCCGGTGTCGCACAGCGCACCGTGGGACATGGTCTGCCCGGCGCGCTGCTGCGGGCCGGGGACCGGCTCCGGGGTTAGGCGCACACATGCCCGCCTTACCCTCTGCCGCACTAGGTCTCAAAGGCCAACAGACCCGGCACGCGATCGAGCTTGCGGCCCGAGAGTTGTTCGCCGAAAAGGGCTTTCACGGAACGACTTTGACCGACATCACCTCTGCCGCCGGCAAGTCTCCCGCAGTATTCTACCGCTACTTCACCGACAAAGAGGACCTGCTCGCTGCTCTGGCCCAGTCCTTTCTACAGGAAGTGGTGACTCCGTCGGGACTGCGCCTGCGCTTACCTGAGTCGCCAGACGACGATGCTTTCTTCTTCGGGGTGGTGACCGGGTACTGGACGATGTTCAAGCAGAACATCGGGATCATGATCGCCGTGGCCCAACTGGCCACCACCCAACCGCGTTTCGCAGCCGTACAGAACGAGTTCCGCCGTTTCGGAATGGATCTCGTCGCCGCATCGGTGCGGCGCGCCCAGGACCAGGGCTATGGCGCGGAACTGGATGCGCAGTACACCGCAGCTGCGATCGCACTGCTCTTTGAGAACTTCACCACCGTCTTCGTCGGAACGTCGGGACTCGGTCTCGACATCACCGACGACGACGCCATAGCAACACTGTCGCGAATCTGGAAGAAGACGCTCTACGGATTCTGACAGGGATTATCGAAGGAGACACTGTGGATTTCAGCCTTCCCGGCCACCTTCCCGCGCTGCTCGCCGAGATGGATGCGTTCATCGAGGAGGACATCAAGCCGCTGGAGCGCGAGCATATGCAGTACTTCGACCAGCACCGCGAGCACGCTCGCACCGACTGGGACAACGGTGGCATCCCGCGGCGGGAATGGGAAGACCTGCTCGGCGAGATGCGCAGGCGCGCCGACCGGGCGGGCTGGCTTCGTTACGGCCTGCCGTCGCGGTTCGGTGGTCGCGACGGGAGCAACATCGACATGGCGGTCATCCGGGAGCACCTGGCGCACAAGGGACTCGGGCTCCACAACGACCTGCAGGACGAGTCTTCGATCGTCGGTAACTTCCCGCAGGTGATCATGATGGACCGGTTCGGCACCGAGGACCAGAAGAACGCGTGGATCGATGCGCTGATCAGCGGTGAGCGTTCCATGGCCTTTGGACTGACCGAACCCAATCACGGGTCGGACGCCACCTGGCTGGAAACCACGGCCGTGCGGGACGGCTCCGGAAGCAGCGCAGAATGGGTCATCAATGGCACCAAGCGGTTCAACACCGGTGTTCACCGCGCTACCCACGACCTGGTGTTCGCACGCACCTCCGGCGAACCGGGCCGCGCGCTGGGAATCACCGCGTTCCTGGTGCCCACCGATTCCCCCGGGTTCTCGGTTCCGTACTACTGGTGGACATTCAACATGCCGACCGATCACGGCGAGGTTCTCCTGGAGAATGTCCGAGTACCTGCTGACGCGGTTCTGGGCGAGGTGGACCACGGCCTCGAGGTCGGCCAGACGTTTCTGCACGAGAACAGGATCCGCCAAGCCGCAAGTAGTCTGGGGGCGGCCCAGTACTGCATCGATCGAGCCGTCGCCTACGCCTCCGAACGTTCGGTGTTCGGCAAGCCGCTGTCGGTCAACCAGGCTGTGCAGTGGCCGCTGGTGGAGTTGCAGACCGAGGCACAGATGGTGCGGCTGCTTGTGCGTTTCGCGGCATGCGAACTCGACCGCAATCACCACATGGAGGTTTCCGACAAGGTCTCGATGGCTAACTACCGCGCCAACCGACTAGTGTGCGAGGCCGCCGACCGCAGCATGCAGGTGTTCGGCGGGGTCGGCTACAGCCGCCATGAACCCTTCGAGCACATCTACCGCCATCACCGTCGCTACCGGATCACCGAAGGCGCCGAGGAAATCCAGATCCGCCGAGTTGCGCAGCGACTATTCGGATTCGGCTCGCGATGAGCGAATCGCTGGGGCGCGCGCTGGAGGAGGTGCTGCACCCGATACTCGGAAACGTGCGAGTGGAGGGCCTTCGTCAGCTCACCGGTGGGGCGAGCCGGGTGACCTGGGCGTTCGACGCCGTGGACAACACACGTCGCGCCTTGATTCTGCGCGTCGGCGCCAACGACGACAGGCACGCCAGCATGGAACTGGAAGCCCTGGTGCAACGGCGGGCCGCGACCGCTGGCGCGCCGGTCCCCCACATAATCGCGGCCGACAACTCGCCGACCGCCCTGGGTAGACCCTTCCTGATCTGCGAGGCGGTCGAGGGCGAGACGATCGTGCGCCGTATCTTCCGGGCGCTGAACGAGGCCGACCGAGGCCGGTTGCTCCGTCAGTGCGCCGCGGCGCTGGCCGCGATCCACCGCGCCGATGCGGCCGGGACAGGCCTGACGGCTCCCGACGAGCTTGCCGGCTGCCGCGGCCTACTCGATGAGATGGGTGATACCACCTCCACTTTTGAATGGGCGTTTCGCCGCTTGTACGACCTGCGCCCTGCTCCGTCCCCACAGCGGCTGGTGCATGGCGACTTCCGGATGGGAAACCTGATCGTCGACCATGCCGGCCTGGCCGCGGTGCTGGATTGGGAGCTGACCCACATCGGCGAGATCTACGAGGATCTGGCATGGTTCTGCATCAGGGCATGGCGGTTCGGCGCACCCAAGTCGCTCGGCGCCGGCGGGCTCGGCGACGTCGAAGCGTTTCTACGCGCGTACGAGCAGTCGGCGGAGACGATCGTCGACCGCGACGTGTTCCAGTGGTGGTTGGGCGTGGCGACGCTGCGGTGGGGCATCATCTGCCTGCACCAGGCGCACCGGCACCTGTCCGGCGAAACGCGATCGGTCGAGCTCGCCGCAATCGGACGCCGGGTCAGCGAGACCGAATGGGACTTATTGGATCTTCTGTCCGGAGACAGCCATGATGAGCCCTCACCCGAAGCGCCGATAAATCCGTCGACCACACTGTCCGGGCGGCCGACCGCGGCCGAACTCGTCGCCGCCGTGGCCGACTTCCTCGACCACGACGTCCGCACTGCCTGCGATGGACAGGTGGGGTTCCATGCCCGCGTGGCCGCCAACGCATTACGCATCGTGGAGCGCGAACTGCTCGACCACACCGCCGGTGCGGTCCGCGCGGCACTCGATAACCTCGGCTTCGCCGATGAGGCCTCGCTGTCCCGCGCCATCCGCGCCGGCGAGTGGGACGAGCGGGAGGAGGATGTCATGGAGTGTCTGAGAATTCTTGTGCTTCACCGGTTGTCGATCGACCACCCGGGCTACCCCGATCAGGGTTGAGAAAACTGGGTGTGCACCGTGAACGGGAACATGCTGGGCGTGGTCGCCGACCAGGCGACCGTCTCTGGTGACGTGGTAATCATGCCGGGCTAACATCGCGCCCATGGCCGTGCCCTCGCCGACTCCCCCACCCGCTCTGGACCCGCTGCGCATCCTGGTCTACAGCGACAACCCGCGGACCAGGGAGCAGGTGCAGCTGGCATTGGGTAAGCGAGTGCATCCCGAGCTACCGGAGCTCAGCTACGTCGACGTGGCCACCGCCGCTATGGTGATCAGGCACATGGACGCCGGAGGCTTCGATCTGGTAATCCTCGACGGTGAGGCCAGCCCCGTTGGGGGAATGGGTATCGCCAAGCAGCTCAAGGACGAGATCGAGGGCTGCCCGCCCGTGCTGGTGCTGACGGGGCGGCCCGATGACGCGTGGCTGGCCAGATGGTCCCGCGCGGAAGCGGCGGTTCCGCACCCCATTGACCCGATCCGACTGGGCGACGCGGTAGTGTCATTGCTGCGTGCCACAATCTAGCGGGCTAAGTCACGAAAAACGTTGTTGTACATATTATTCCGAGGACGTGAGGGACGAAACCACGACTTCGATAGCAATACTAACCAAAAAGTTTGGCTCGTATCGAAAACGGGCTAGGCTGTGGGTCAGCTCACAGCGACACCCCCCGAGGAGCGCCTGCTCAGCATGAATCTGTACACACCGATATTGGTGCTTGGGGCGATCGCTGCCGTGTTCGCCGTCGGGTCGGTCGGGATAGCCCTGCTGATCGGGCCTAGACGATACAACCATGCCAAGCTCGAAGCCTACGAGTGCGGGATCGAACCGCTGGACGCGTCCAACCCCGCCGCCGCCGTCACCGGCCAGCGGTTTCCGATCAAGTACTACCTGACCGCGATGTTATTCATCGTGTTCGACATCGAGATCGTCTTCCTCTACCCGTGGGCGGTGGCATTCGACAGTCTCGCCGCCTTCGGAGTGATCGCGGTGGCTATTTTCCTGTTCAACGTGACGGTGGCTTATGCCTACGAGTGGCGGCGGGGAGGTCTGGTGTGGGATTAGAGGAACGGCTCCCGGGGGGCATCCTGCTGTCCACTGTCGAGAAAGTCGCAGGTTATGCCCGCAAGGGGTCGCTGTGGCCGGCAACCTTCGGACTGGCATGCTGCGCGATCGAGATGATGGCGACGGCTGGGCCGCGTTTCGACATTTCACGCTTCGGCATGGAGCGCTTTTCTGCGACACCTCGGCAGGCCGATCTGATGATCGTCGCCGGCCGCGTGAGCCAGAAGATGGCGCCGGTATTGCGTCAGGTCTACGACCAGATGGCCGAACCTAAGTGGGTTCTGGCAATGGGGGTGTGCGCGTCGTCGGGTGGAATGTTCAACAACTACGCGGTCGTCCAGGGCGTAGATCACGTGGTGCCGGTCGACATCTATCTGCCTGGCTGCCCGCCCCGGCCCGAAATGCTCCTGCATGCGATCCTCAAACTGCACGATAAAATTCAGGAAATGCCCCTCGGGGTGAACCGCGAGGAAGCGATCCGGGAGGCCGAGAAGGCCGCACTCGGAGTGCCGCCGACGATCGAGCTGAAAGGCCTCCTGCGGTGAGCGCCTGCGCGAAGAACAGGGAACCATGAGCGCCTCAGACAATGATGAAGCACCCGAGGTTATCGGCGTGCGTCGAGGCATGTTCGGGGCCGAGGGCAGCGGCGATACCTCGGGTTACGGCCGTCTTGTGCGGTCGGTCGCGTTGCCCGGCGGCTCGCCGCGACCCTACGGGGGCTACTTCGACGACGTCGTCGACACGCTGGCCGCAGCGCTGGGTGGGGATACCTTTTCGGCAGCGATCGAACGCGTGGTGGTGCACCGCGACGAACTGACCTTGGAGGTCAGCCGCGAGCAGCTGCCTGCGGTGGCGCAGGCGCTGCGCGACGACCCGAACCTGCGTTTTGAGCTATGCCTGGGCGTCAGCGGAGTGCACTACCCCAGCGATACCGATCGCGAACTGCATGCGGTCTACCCGCTGATGTCGATCACCCACGGCCGCCGCATCCTCATCGAGGTGGCAGCCCCCGACGCCGATCCCCACATCCCTTCACTGTTTCCGGTGTACCCCACCACGGACTGGCACGAACGCGAGACGTACGACTTCTTCGGCATCGTCTTCGACGGACACCCCTCCCTCACCCGCATCGAGATGCCCGACGATTGGGTCGGTCACCCCCAGCGCAAGGACTACCCGCTCGGCGGAATTCCGGTGGAGTACCACGGAGCTGAGATACCCCCGCCCGACGAGCGGCGGGCGTACAACTGATGACCACATCGCAGCGCCCACCCGATCGGGTGGTAGTAGTCGGCGGCCAGGATTGGGACGAGGTCGTCACCGCAGCACGGCAGAATGCCGCTGAACACGCGGGCGAACGCATCGTCGTCAACATGGGCCCACAGCACCCGTCGACGCACGGGGTACTCCGCCTCATCCTCGAGATCGAGGGCGAAACAATCGTCGAAGCACGGTGCGGGATCGGGTACTTGCATACCGGTATCGAGAAGAACCTGGAGTTCCGCAACTGGACGCAGGGCGTGACGTTCGTGACCCGGATGGATTACCTGTCACCGTTTTTCAACGAGACGGTGTATTGCCTCGGGGTCGAAAAGCTGCTCGGCGTCACCGAGGCGATCCCCGAAAGGGCATCGGTGATCCGGGTGATGCTCATGGAGCTCAACCGGATCTCGAGCCACCTGGTCGCGTTGGCCACCGGAGGCATGGAACTAGGCGCCATGACGGCGATGTTCCTCGGCTTCCGAGAACGCGAGCTCATTCTCTCGGTATTCGAGTCCATCACCGGACTCCGAATGAACCACGCCTACATTCGGCCGGGTGGGGTCGCCCTCGACCTGCCCGCTGACGGGATCGCCCAGGTCCGCAATCTGCTGGACGTATTGCCCAAGCGCTTCGCGGACCTGGAGAATCTCCTCAGCGAGAACTACATCTGGAAGGCCCGCACCCAGGGCATCGGATATCTGGATCTGACCGGGTGCATGGCGCTCGGCGTCACCGGCCCGGTGCTGCGTTCCACCGGTCTGCCCCATGACCTGCGCAAGGCCCAGCCTTATTGCGGCTACGAGACCTACGATTTCGACGTCATCACCGACGACGGCTGCGACTCTTACGGTCGATACCTGATCAGGGTGAAAGAGATGCACGAGTCGCTCAAAATCGTCGAGCAGTGCCTGGAGAAATTGGAGACGCTGGCGAATCAGCCCGTGATGATCGAGGACAAGAAGATCGCATGGCCCGCCGATCTGAAACTCGGCCCCGACGGGTTGGGGAATTCCCCGGAACACATCGCGAAAATCATGGGCCACTCGATGGAGGGCCTGATCCATCACTTCAAGTTGGTCACCGAAGGTATCCGGGTGCCCGCCGGCCAGGTTTACGCCGCGGTCGAATCGCCGCGCGGAGAGCTTGGCGTTCACATGGTTTCTGACGGTGGCACCCGCCCCTATCGGGTGCACTACCGGGATCCGTCATTCACCAATCTGCAAGCGGTGGCCGCCATGTGCGAAGGCGGGTTGGTCGCCGACGCGATCGCCGCGGTGGCATCGATCGACCCGGTGATGGGCGGGGTGGATAGGTAATGAGCGCCTGCGCGAAGAACACCGGTCCGAGCACCACCTTCATCGAACTCGGGCAGCGGCCTGATGAACCCGGCCCCCCGATCCATGGGCTCACGACCTACCCGTCCGATGTCACCGCCCGATTGGCGGCAGACGCCGAGGTGATCGTCGCTCGCTACCCGGAACCGCGCTCCGCTCTGCTTCCCCTCCTGCACCTGGTGCAGTCGCAGGACAGTTGCCTAACCCCAGCTGGAATCGCCTTCTGTGCAGAGCAATTGGACCTGACCGATGCCGAAGTCACGGCGGTCGCGACGTTCTATTCGATGTATCGTCGCAACCCGACGGGCGACTATCTGGTCGGGGTGTGCACCAACACGCTGTGCGCCATCATGGGTGGTGACGCGATCTTGGAAACACTGCAGGAGCACCTGGGCGTCGACGCCGGGCAGACCACCGAAGACGGCAGTATCACGCTCGAGCATGTCGAGTGCAACGCCGCGTGTGACTACGCGCCCGTCGTGATGGTCAACTGGGAGTTCTTCGATGACCAGACGCCGGCGTCAGCGCGCCACCTCGTCGATGCACTGCGCAACGGTGAATCCCCGAAACCTTCGCGCAGTTCGGCGTTGTGCACGTTCCGGGAGACTGCGAGAACCCTTGCCGGCCTGACCAACAGCGACGCCCAGAACGATGGCGCGCCACCCGGCGCGCCGACCCTCGCCGGCCTCCGGGTCGCCCAGGAGCACAGCATGGCCGCACCACCACCGGATCCGAGGGCCCCATGTTCGCAACCCGAGGCCGATCCGAACGCGACGGATCAACAATGACCCCATTGACTCCGGTACTCAGCCGGTTCTGGGACGAGCCCGAGCCGTGGTCCCTGGATACCTACCGCCGTCACGGTGGTTACCAGGCGATGAAACAGGCGCTGGCGATGAATCCCGACAAGGTCATCGCGACCGTGAAGGACTCCGGGTTGCGCGGGCGTGGCGGCGCGGGCTTCCCCACCGGATCAAAATGGGCGTTCATTCCGCAAGGCGACGAGGGTGCCGGCGCCAAGCCGCACTACCTGGTGATCAACGCCGACGAATCGGAACCCGGTACCTGCAAAGACATCCCGTTGATGCTGACCACCCCGCACTTCCTCATCGAAGGGGCGATCATCGCGGCCTATGCGATCCGGGCTCACCACGCATTCATCTATCTGCGCGGCGAAGTCGTACCGGTGCTTCGGCGTCTCCAGGCCGCAGTCGCCGAAGCCTACGCCGCCGGCCACCTGGGAACCGACATCCACGGCTCCGGATTCGATCTGGACCTCATCGTGCATGCCGGCGCGGGGGCCTACATCTGCGGGGAGGAAACCGCGCTGCTCGACTCGCTGGAAGGCCGGCGGGGCCAGCCCAGGCTACGCCCCCCGTTTCCGGCGGTGGCAGGTCTGTACGCCTGCCCAACCGTGGTCAACAACGTGGAGTCGATCGCCAGCGTGCCCCCGATCCTGCTCAACGGTATCGATTGGTTCCGCTCGATGGGTTCGGAGAAGTCACCAGGCTTCACGCTGTATTCGCTCTCTGGGCATGTCACCACTCCCGGACAGTACGAGGCGCCGCTGGGTATCACGCTGCGTGAACTACTACAGTATTCGGGCGGGGTACGCGCCGGGCACGCACTGAAGTTCTGGACGCCGGGCGGTTCGTCCACACCGCTTCTGACCGCCGAACACCTGGACGTACCACTGGATTACGAAGGGATGGCTGGTGTCGACTCCATGCTCGGCACCAAGGCTCTGCAGATCTTCGACGACACCACCTGCGTAGTGCGGGCGGTGCGGCGCTGGACGGAGTTCTACGCCCACGAATCCTGCGGAAAATGCACACCCTGCCGTGAGGGCACCTACTGGCTGGCGCAGATATATGAGCGTCTCGAAGCCGGAGCCGGCACCGCCTCGGACATCGACAAGCTGCTCGATATCTCCGACAACATCTTCGGCAAGTCGTTCTGTGCGTTGGGCGATGGGGCAGCAAGCCCAATCATCTCCTCCATCAAGTACTTCCGCGACGAATACGAGGCACACCTGGACGGGGGATGCCCGTTCGACCCGTATGCGTCCATGCTCGCCGCGCCGGAAAGGGTGGGTGCATGACACTCGCTGAGCACAGCCACGACGCACCGCCCGTCGAGATGGTGACGCTGTCCATCGACGGCGCCCAGATCAGCGTTCCCAAAGGCACTTTGGTGATCCGAGCCGCCGAGCTTATGGGCATCCAGATCCCCCGCTTCTGCGACCACCCGCTCTTGGACCCGGTCGGCGCATGCCGGCAGTGCCTGGTCGAAGTCGAAGGCCAGCGCAAGCCGATGGCGTCCTGCACCATCACCTGCACTCCGGACATGGTGGTACGCACCCAGTTCACCTCCGAAGCCGCCGAGAAAGCCCAGCACGGGGTGATGGAGTTGCTGCTCATCAACCATCCGCTGGACTGCCCGGTCTGCGACAAGGGGGGTGAGTGCCCCCTGCAGAACCAGGCGATGTCCAATGGCCGCCCGGAGACCCGCTTCGAGGATGTGAAGCGCACCTTCCCGAAGCCGATCAATATCTCGTCGCAGGTGCTGTTGGACCGCGAACGCTGCGTGTTGTGCGCGCGGTGCACTCGGTTCTCCGAACAGATCGCCGGTGATCCTTTCATCGAATTGCTGGAACGCGGCGCGCTCCAACAGGTCGGCATTGCCCCGGACGAGCCGTTCCAGTCGTACTTCTCGGGTAACACCGTGCAGATCTGTCCGGTGGGCGCGCTGACCGGCGCCGCGTACCGCTTTCGGGCACGTCCGTTCGACCTGGTGTCCAGCCCCAGCGTCTGCGAACACTGCTCATCGGGCTGCGCGCAGCGCACCGACCATCGGCGCGGAAAAGTTATGCGCCGACTTGCCGGGGACGATCCCGCCGTCAACGAGGAATGGAATTGCGACAAGGGCCGTTGGGCCTTCACCTACCCGACGGTCGGCGACCGCATCACCACACCGCTGCTCCGCGATGCTGACGGCTCGCTGCGCCCGGGCTCGTGGTCGGAAGCTCTTGCGGTAGCCGGGGCCGGGCTGGCCGCGGCCACCGGCAACGCCGGGGTGCTCGTCGGCGGGCGGGGAACGGCAGAAGACGCGTACGCTTACGCCAAGTTCGCGCGAATCGTCCTGGCAACCAACGACATCGACTGCCGGGCCCGGCAGCACAGCACTGAGGAAGCAGACTTTCTCGGCGCCCGCGTCGCCGGCCGGCCGATGACGGTCACGTACTCGGACCTGGAGAGCGCGCCGGCGGTGCTGCTGGCCGGGCTGGAACCCGAGGAAGAGTCACCCATCGTCTTCCTTCGACTGCGTAAGGCGGCGCGAAAACGCGGTCTGCAGGTGCTGTCGGTCGCGCCGTTCGCCAGCCGCGGCCTCGCCAAGTTGTCGGGCAGCCTGATCAGCTCAACGCCAGGCCTCGAGGCAGCCACATTGGACGGGTTGGTCGGCAACGAGCTGCTGACGCTGCCCGGATCGCTGATCCTGGTGGGTGAGCGGCTGGCGGCCTCACCGGGAGCGCTATCGGCGGCGGGGCGATTGGCCGACGCCACCGGCGCCCAGCTGGCCTGGGTTCCCCGCCGGGCCGGCGAACGCGGCGCGGTGGAGGCCGGTGCACTGCCGAACCTGTTACCCGGGGGGCGCCCGGTGGCCGACACGACCGCCCGCCGGGAGCTGGCCGCGGCCTGGAACGTCGACGACCTGCCCTGCGGACCTGGCCGCGACACCGCAGCGATCCTTAACGCGGCGGGCGAGGGTGCGCTGGGCGCCTTGCTGATCGGGGGTGTCGAGCTTGACGACCTGCCCGATCCGGACGCTGCGCTCGCCGGGGTGGACGCCACCCCGTTTGTCGTGAGCCTGGAACTGCGGGAGAGTGCGGTCACCGCGCGGGCAGACGTGGTGTTCCCGGTCGCCCCGGTGGTGGAGAAGGCCGGCTCGTTCGTCAACTGGGAGGGCCGGATTCGGCCCTTTGAAGCCTCGTTGCAGACCAGCGCGGTCCCCGACCTGCGGGTGCTCAGTTTTCTGGCCGACGAGATCGGCGTCGACCTAGGCTTATCGACAGCCGCGGCCGCCGCCGACGAGCGGGCCCGAGTCGGCCTGTGGAACGGGAAACGTCCGGAGTCGCCGCAGGCGCAGCCATCGCCGCCACGCCCGTCCAGTGGCCAGGCCGTCCTGACAGGTTGGCGTATGTTGCTCGACGCCGGACGACTTCAGGACGGAGAACCGTATCTCGCGGGTACCGCCCGCGCACCGCTGGCGCGGCTGTCGGCGGCTACCCTCGCCGAGATCGGTGTCGAGGCGGGCGAACCGGTGACCATCAGTACCGATCGCGGGGCGATCACCCTGCCGACCGAGGTGACCGACATGGCGGACCGCGTGGTGTGGCTTCCGCTGAACTCACCCGGCTGCGCGGTTCACCGGACCCTCGGAGTCACAATGGGCGCCGTGGTGTCGATCGGACGGGGGCGCGAGTGACCCATCCCGACCCAACGTTGTTCGGCCATGACCCGTGGTGGCTGATGCTGGCAAAAGCTCTTGGCATCTTCGTGTTTCTCGTGCTCACGGTATTGACCGCCATCCTCCTGGAGCGAAAAATCCTGGGCCGCATGCAGTTGCGCCTCGGGCCCAACCGGGTGGGGCCACGCGGCCTGCTGCAGTCGCTGGCCGACGGTGTCAAACTCGCCCTCAAGGAGGGACTGGTCCCGGCCGGGGTGGACAAGTGGGTCTACCTTGCCGCGCCGGTCATCGCAGTGATACCGGCGTTTATGGCCTTCGCGGTAATTCCGATGGGCGGTGAGGTATCGATATTCGGCCACCGCACCCCGCTGCAGCTGACCGACCTGCCGGTGGCGGTGCTCTATATTCTGGCCGTCACCTCGATCGGCGTATACGGGATCGTGTTGGCCGGCTGGGCTTCCGGGTCGGTTTACCCGTTGCTGGGCGGGCTTCGCTCCTCGGCACAGGTGGTCTCCTATGAGATCGCGATGGCGCTGTCGTTCGTCGCGGTTTTCATCTATTCGGGAACGATGTCGACGTCGGGAATCGTTGCTGCCCAGCAGGACACTTGGTTCGTCTTTCTGCTGTTCCCAGCCTTCCTCGTCTACCTCATCTCGATGGTCGGCGAAACCAACCGGGCACCTTTCGATCTGCCCGAGGCGGAGGGCGAACTGGTCGGCGGCTTCCACACCGAGTACTCGTCGCTGAAGTTCGCGATGTTCATGCTTGCCGAATACGTCAACATGACGACGGTGTCCGCCCTGGCAACCACGCTGTTCCTGGGCGGCTGGCGCGCGCCGTGGCCCGTCAGCCTCGTCGAAGGCGCCAACGCCGGTTGGTGGCCGCTGCTGTGGTTCACGGCAAAGGTCTGGATGTTTCTGTTCGTGTTCATGTGGCTGCGCGCCACCCTGCCCCGACTGCGCTACGACCAGTTCATGAGGCTGGGTTGGAAGGTTCTGATCCCCGTGGCGCTCGGCTGGACGATGTTCGTGGCGATCACCAGAACCCTGCGCGATTACGGCTACCAAACCTGGGCCACCGGGCTGATCGGCATAGGCGTGATGGTCTCCGTTGTGGCGCTGGTGGCGGGTTGGAAAGCGGTACGCGCCAGAGACCTTCGCAGGAATCCCGCACAATCCATTACGCCGGTGGACGACGGCACCTTCCCCGTGCCGCCGATACCTGCAAAGGAGCCGACGGATGCCTAAGTTTCTTGAATCACTAGCCGGTTTCGGTGTCACTTTCGGGTCCATGTTCAAGAAGCCGGTGACCGAGGGATACCCGGAGAAGCCCGGACCCGTGGCTCCGCGTTATCACGGCCGCCACCAACTAAACCGGTATCCCGATGGCTTGGAAAAGTGCATAGGCTGCGAGTTGTGCGCGTGGGCCTGCCCTGCCGACGCGATCTTCGTCGAAGGCGCCGACAACACCGACGAAGAGCGTTATTCGCCGGGCGAACGGTACGGCCGGGTGTATCAGATCAACTATCTGCGCTGCATCGGCTGCGGCTTGTGCATCGAAGCCTGCCCCACCCGGGCACTGACGATGACCAACGACTACGAGATGGCCGACGACAACCGTGCCGACCTTATTTTCGGCAAGGACAAGTTGCTCGCGCCGCTACAGCCGGGCATGGAGCAGCCCCCGCACCCGATGGAGCCGGGCAGCACCGACGACGACTACTACCTCGGTAACATCGGGCCCACGAAGGAGGGGCGGTGAGTACTGAGATCTTCACCGCCATCGCGGACTCCGGTGGGTCAACGGGATACACGGGCGCCGGTGAAGCCATCCTGTTCTGGGTCCTGGCGGCGGTGTCGGTGGTCGGAGCCATCGGCGTGGTCGCCGCGCCGAAGGCGGTCTACTCGGCGATCGCGCTCGCGCTCACGATGATTGCGCTTGCCGTGCTCTACATTGCCCAGGACGCGCCGTTCCTCGGAGTCGCTCAGGTGGTCGTCTACACCGGCGCCGTCATGATGCTGTTTCTGTTCGTTCTGATGCTGATCGGCGTCGACTCCTCGGAGTCTCTTGTGGAAACCCTTCGCGGACAACGTGTTGCCGCGATCGCCACGGGCACCGGATTCGGCGTCCTATTGATCGCCGGAATCGGCAACGTCTCGGTGGCCGGATTCACCGGTCTGACCCAAGCCAACGCCGACGGAAACGTCGAGGGCTTGGCGGCACTGATTTTCACCCGATATCTGTGGGCGTTCGAGCTGACCGGAACGCTGCTGATCACAGCCACCTTGGGGGCGATGCTGCTGGCCCACCGCGAGCGAATCGGACACCGCAAGACCCAGCGCGAACTGGCCGCCGAACGATTCGCCCCCGGCGGGCACCCGACCACACTGCCGAATCCGGGCGTGTACGCCCGGCACAACGCCGTCGACGTCCCGGCCCGGCTTCCCGACGGTTCGGCCGCCGAGTTGTCGGTCAGCGCGATCCTGCAGCTGCGCGCCATTCCCGCCGACGAGGACGAGGGTGCAGACGGTGACGGTGAACGCCGATGAATCCCGACAACTACCTCTATCTCTCGGCACTACTGTTCACCATCGGCGCTTCGGGAGTGTTGTTGCGCCGCAACGCGCTCGTCGTGTTCATGTGCGTCGAACTGATGCTCAACGCCGCGAATCTGGCATTCGTCGCGTTCTCCCGCATGCACGGTAACCTCGACGGTCAGGTGGTGGCGTTCTTCACCATGGTGGTCGCGGCGTGCGAGGTGGTAATCGGGCTGGCGATCATCATGACCATCTTCCGCTCCCGACGCTCAGCCAGCGTCGACGACGCCAGTCTGCTGAAGCACTGATGAGCGCTCGCGCGACGAAGAAACGATACTGAGGCCGGAATGACCGTACCCGTGTGGCTCGTTATCGCGCTCCCCCTGGCCGGCGCAGTCATCCTGCTGCTGGCCGGCCGTCGCTCTGATCGGTGGGGTCATCTGCTGGGCACGCTGGCCGCGGTTGCCTCGTTCATTTGCGGTGCCGCCCTGTTCGTCGAGATGCTCGGCCGCGACCCGGACAGCAGGTTGATCCACGAGTCGCTGTTCTCCTGGGTTCCGGTGGGCGCACTGCGTGTCGACTTCGGCCTGCAGCTCGACCAACTGTCGATGTGCTTCGTACTACTGATCACTGGTGTCGGATCCTTGATCCACATCTACTCGATCGGCTACATGGCCGAAGATCCCGGATGTAGAAGGTTTTTCGGCTACCTCAACCTGTTCCTTGCCGCGATGCTGCTGCTCGTGCTCGCCGATAACTACCTCGGCCTGTACATGGGCTGGGAGGGCGTGGGGCTGGCTTCTTACCTCCTCATCGGATTCTGGTCGCACAAGCCGTCGGCTGCTACAGCGGCCAAGAAGGCGTTCGTCGTCAACCGGGTCGGCGACATCGGTTTGGCGGTGGCATTGATGGTGATGTTCGCCGCAGTCGGATCGGTCTCATTTGCCACCGTCTTCGGCGCTGCGCCCGAACTCACCGAGGCGACGTTGACCGTGATGGGGTTCATGCTGCTACTGGCCGCGTGCGGTAAGTCCGCTCAGGTCCCGCTGCAGTCCTGGCTCGGCGACGCGATGGAAGGCCCGACACCGGTGTCGGCGTTGATCCATGCGGCCACCATGGTCACCGCAGGGGTGTACCTGATCGTGCGTTCGGGACCCGTCTTCGACCTCGCCCCGCATGCTCAAACCGCGGTGGTCGTCGTGGGCGCGGTGACCCTGCTGTTCGGCGCGGTCATCGGCTGCGCCAAAGACGACATCAAGAAGGCGTTGGCCGCCTCGACGATGAGCCAGATCGGCTACATGGTGCTGGCGGCCGGGCTGGGACCCGTCGGTTACGCGTTCGCGATCATGCACCTGCTGACGCACGGGTTCTTCAAAGCCGGCCTGTTCTTGGGCGCCGGTTCAGTCATGCACGCGATGGACGACGAGGTGAACATGCGCCGCTACGGCGGACTGCGCAAGGCGCTGCCGATCACCTTCGCGACATTCGGGCTCGGCTATCTGGCCATCATCGGGGTACCGCCACTGGCCGGCTTCTTCTCCAAGGACGGGATCATCGAAGTTGCGCTGGGGGCCGGCGGCGTCAAGGGCGTCATCCTGGGCGGCGCAACGATTCTGGGGGCGGGCATCACCGCGTTCTACATGACCCGGGTGATGCTGATGACGTTCTTCGGAGCAAAGCGTTGGGGGGGCGCCGGGGCGAGCGAAGCGACGGGGGAAAGACGAGGGCCGCACCCGCATGAGTCTCCCGCGGTTATGACGTGGCCGATGATCCTGCTCGCGGTCGGCTCGGTGACCGCAGGTGGAGCGCTGGCGATCGGCGGCACGCTCGAACACTGGCTGGAACCGGTGGTCGGCGCGCATGAGATCCACCACGTGCTGCCGGTTTGGATGGTGTCGGTGATCGTTCTGTCCGTCGTGGCCGTAGGCATCGTCATCGCCTACCGCATGTACGGTTCGCGGCCGGTCCCTGAGCAGGTGCCTGACGGCTCGGCGCTGACGATCGCAGCGCGTCACGACCTTTACGGCGACGCGTTCAACGAAAACGTGCTGATGCGCCCCGGCGCGGTGATCACCGCGGGACTGGTGGAGATCGATGACGAGGCGGTGGACGGCGCAGGAAGCGGGCTGGCGGCCGTCGTCGCCCGTGTCTCCGCCGGTCTGCGGCAGCTGCAGACCGGCTTTGCCCGGACTTACGCATTGGCGATGCTGGCCGGGACGGTCCTCGTTGTCGCCGCAATCCTGGCGGTGAGCCTGTGGTGACCTCGTTCCCGTGGCTCACGGTGTTGTGGGCGGTTCCCATGATCGGGGCGGTGTTGCTGATGCTGCTGCCCGCCGCGCAGCGCACGCTGGCTAAATGGCTTGCGCTTGGCGTGTCGTTGGCGGTACTGGCAATCACTGCCGTGGTGGCCACCGGGTTCGACCCGGGAGGCGAGCAATACCAGTTCGTCGAGTCCCACACGTGGATACCGTCCTTCGGTACCGGTTACATCCTCGGCGTCGACGGCATCGCGCTGGCGCTGATCGTACTCACGGCAGTCCTGGTGCCACTGCTGATCGTCGCCGGCTGGAACGACGCTCGCGACCGGTTCAGTTGGGGCGGTCGCTCGGTGCACCTCTACTTCGCGCTGACGCTGGCCGTCCAGGGCATGGTGCTCATCTCGCTGGTCTCGCTGGACATCCTGCTGTTCTACGTGTTCTTCGAGGCCATGCTGATCCCGATGTACTTCCTGATCGGCGGGTTTGGCGGGCCGGGCCGCAGTGCGGCCGCCGTGAAGTTCCTGCTCTACAACCTGTTCGGCGGCCTGATCATGCTCGCGGCGGTCGTCGGTCTGTACGTGGCCACCGCCCAGAGCGACGCCTTCGCCGCCGGAACGTTCGATTTCCGCGAGATTGTCGCCGCCGTGGCCAGCGGTGATTTCGTCGTGAACCCGATGGTGATGCACCTGATTTTCGGCGGGTTCATGTTCGGGTTCGCCGTCAAAGCGCCACTGTGGCCGCTGCACCGCTGGCTTCCCGACTCAGCCGTCCAAGCGACTCCGGCCAGTGCGGTGCTGATGATGGCGGTCATGGACAAGGTCGGCACCTTCGGCATGCTTCGGTACTGCCTGCCGCTGTTCCCCGACTCCGCGGCCTATTTCAGCCCGCTAGTCATCACCCTCGCGGTGATCGGCATCGTCTACGGTGCCGTCGTTGCGATCGGCCAAACCGATGTCATGCGACTGATCGCTTACACCTCGATCTCGCACTTCGGCTTCATCATCCTGGGTATCTTCGTGATGACCAGCCAGGGCCAGTCGGGGTCGACGCTGTACATGGTCAATCACGGCATCTCCACCGCAGCACTCTTCCTGATCGCCGGGTTCCTGGTGTCCCGGAGAGGATCTCGGCTTATCAGCGCCTACGGTGGCGTGCAGAAGGTAGCGCCGGTGTTGGCCGGAACCTTCCTGGTCGCCGGACTGGCGACGCTTTCACTGCCCGGCCTGGCGCCGTTCATCAGCGAATTCCTGGTTCTCATCGGCACATTCACCCGCTACCCAGCCTTTGCGGTGCTCGCAGCCAGCGCGCTGGTGCTCTCCGCGATCTACGTTTTGTGGATGTATCAGCGAATGATGACCGGGCCCGTACCCGACGAACTGGCGGGCAAAGGAAAGCTACCCGACCTGGTACCTCGTGAGATCGCTGTCGTGGCTCCGCTCATCGCATTGCTGCTGGTGCTCGGGGTGTATCCAAAACCTGCTCTCGACGTCATCAACCCCGCCGTGACCCACACGCTGACGACCATCGACCAACCTGACCCGGTGCCCCGGGTGGCGGAAGGCCCGGCGCGATGAACCTAGCCATGTCCCTGCCCACACCGTCAATTGAGTACGGCCTGATCTCTCCCATGCTGATCGTGCTGGGAGCG
The DNA here is from genome assembly GCA_022601135.1 of Actinomycetes bacterium. Taxonomy (GTDB): domain Bacteria; phylum Actinomycetota; class Actinomycetes; order Mycobacteriales; family Mycobacteriaceae; genus Mycobacterium. The sequence continues at coordinate 22,652 of JAHZJB010000079.1, forward strand.
GGTGTCCTCGGCGTACTCGTCGAAGCGTTCCTGCCTCGCCGGCAGCGCTACGCCGCCCAGATGACGCTCAGCCTCGCCGCGCTGGTGGCGGCATTCGCCGCGGTGGTGATGATCGTCCGCGACCTGCAGGGCGGCCGCGGCGCCAGCGCGGTGCTGGGAGCGGTTGCCATAGATATGCCCGCCCTTTTTCTGCAGGGCACCATCCTGCTGATAGCGGTGCTGGGCATTCTGCTCATCGGGGAGCGCCGAATCAAGCTGCCCGGCGAGCACTCTGAAGACGCCGAAGGCTCCGCCGAGAGCGCCGGCCTGGAGGCGTTCACACCACAGGCCTCGGCGATCCCGGGAAGTGTCACCGAACAACTGTCCACCCGGGCGGGCGTCATACAGACCGAGGTGTTCCCGCTGACGATGTTTGCGGTCGGCGGGATGTTGATCTTTCCGGCGGCCAACGACCTGCTCACGATGTTCATCGCGCTGGAAGTGCTGTCACTTCCGTTGTATCTGCTGTGCGGTTTGGCACGACGGCGACGGTTGCTCTCGCAGGAGTCGGCCCTGAAGTACTTCCTGCTCGGGGCGTTCTCATCGGCGTTCTTCCTCTACGGCGCAGCCATGCTGTACGGCTACGCGGGCACCCTGAAACTCGACGGCATCGCCGAGGCGGTGGCGGCGGACGCGGGCAAGCCGTCGCTGGCCCTCATCGGAACCGGCCTGCTCTTGGTCGGTTTGCTGTTCAAAGTCGGTGCTGTGCCGTTTCATTCGTGGATTCCCGACGTCTATCAAGGGGCACCGACCCCGATCACCGCGTTCATGTCGGCAGCCACCAAGATCGCTGCGTTCGGCGCGCTGCTGCGCCTCATGTACGTGGCGCTACCCGGGTTACACGCCGACTGGCGGCCCTTATTGTGGGCGATCGCGATCCTGACGATGGTGGTGGGCACGGTCACCGCCGTAACCCAGACCGACGTGAAGAGGATGCTGGGATATTCGGCGGTGGCGCACAGCGGCTTCATCCTGATCGGCGTGATCGCCGGTAACGAAGCCGGGCTGTCATCGACCCTGTTCTATCTGTTCGCCTACGGCTTCTCCACGGTCGGAGCGTTCGCCGTGGTGGGCCTGGTACGCAGCGCGGACGGCGAGGAGGACACCGCGATGTCGCGGTGGGCCGGCCTGGGCAAGCGTTATCCCGTTGTCGGCATTGCCTTCTCGCTGTTCCTGCTGGCCTTCGCGGGCATCCCGTTGACCAGCGGCTTCGTCGGAAAATTTGCGGTCTTCAAGGCGGCCGGTGAAGGCGGCGCCATTCCTCTGGTCGTGGTCGGCGTGATCGCCAGTGCGATCGCGGCGTACTTCTACGTGCGCGTGATCGTGTTGATGTTCTTCACCGACCGGCCCGACGATGCTCCTGCGGTTGTGGTTCCCAGCGCGTTGACAACTACCGTCGTCGCCGTAACCGTTGCCGTCACCTTCATCCTCGGTGCTGTACCACAGCCCGTCCTGGATCTGGTGAACTCGGCCGCCCGGTTCCTTTGACCCGTCTGGTTCGGCGAGCGCGCGCAAAATGCCGTGCTGTGCGGCGCGCCGCCGCACAGACACGCGCGCTCGCGGGGAGGGAATGGGGTGCCACGCGCGGGGAATGGAGTGTTATGCGACGACGCCGTACTGCAGTATCGCAGCGGTATTGTCCACCCAACTCGAATCGGCAAGATCGTCGGGCGATTGCAGCAGCGCCAGCAATGTGGCGCCGCCGATGAGGTCGACGAGCCGGTCGGGGTCCACGCCGGCGCGGACCTCCCCCCGGTCGATCGCAGCATATAGCCGGCTGCGCACCGCGCCGAACACGTCGGCGAAGCGGGCGGCTACGCGGTCATTGAGCTCGGCATCGGCCGACATGTCGGCGATCAAACCAGGCAGCGCCGCCCGAACCACCGCGCTGGTGAATACCTCGCGTGCCGCCTCGATCATGGCCCGCAGATCCGCGGCGATGTCCCCCGGCGGGGCCTGGATCGCCGTCGGCGTTGCCGGAAACGCGGCTTCGTGAACCAGTTCAGCCTTACTCGACCATCGGCGGTACAGCGCGGTCTTGGTCGTGCCGGCACGCTCCGCGACAGCAGACATCGTCAGATTCGCGTATCCGATCTCGACGAGCAGATCGGCGGTAGCTCGCAGGATGGCAGCGTCGATACGCGGATCGCGTGGCCGGCCGGCACTTGGGGCCTTTTCGGCCGGCTCTGTCCCCATAACGCTACTGATGGTAGCGTAACTGCGAGCGGAAGGACCAGTTTGTGACGAACGAACCAGCCGTCGGCGACGTGGGACGGCTTCAGCGATCCAGTCGCGATATGACGAACGTGCCGGTGAGCCTGGCGCAATGGCTGTCCGGGCTGTTGGGCCACGCGACTCCCGAGATCACCATCGAAAGCGGCGTGGACTCCAACGGAATGTCGTCGGAGACGCTCCTACTGTCGGGTTCTTGGTCGCAGGCCGGCCGGCCAGTCGAGCAGAAATGGGTGGCCCGGGTCGCCCCGACCGAGGCCGACGTGCCGGTTTTCGAGCACTACCGCCTGGACCACCAATACGAGTTGATGCGGTTGGTCGCCGAATTGACCGACGTGGCGGTGCCGCGCGTTCGCTGGCTCGAGGCGACCGGCGAAGTCCTGGGCCGCCCGTTCTTCCTGATGGACCGGGTCGACGGCAGAGTCCCACCCGACGTGATGCCCTACACCTTCGGAGACAACTGGCTCTACGACGCGCCGGTCGACCAACAACGCCAGCTGCAAACCAAGACCATCGAAGTGCTGGCCAAACTGCACTCAATTCCCGACGCCCAGAACACCTTCGGATTCCTCCAGGATGTCGATCCACCGGGTGAGACCGCACTACACCGCCACTTCGCCTGGCTGAGGAGCTGGTACGAGTTCAGCGTCGGCGCCATCGGCCGCTCATCGTTGGTCGAGAAAGCCCTGGCCTGGCTCGAAGACCGCTTCCCAGAAGACGTCGCCGCCGCCGAACCCGTTCTGGTGTGGGGTGACGCCCGCATTGGCAACGTCATCTACGACGAGTTCACGCCCGTCGCCGTGCTGGACTGGGAGATGGCCACCGTTGGACCCCGTGAGTTCGATGTCGCATGGATCATATTCGCGCACATGGTCTTTCAGGAGTTGACCAAGCTTGCCGGGCTGCCCGGCATGCCGGACTTCCTGCGCGAGTCAGAGGTGCGCGCCACGTACCGGGACCTCACCGGGATCGAAGTCGCCGACCTCGACTGGTTCTACGTGTACTCGGGAGTCATCTGGTGCTGCGTGTTCATGCGAACCGGAGCACGCCGAGTCCACTTCGGAGAGATCGAGAAACCCGACGACGTCGAGACACTCTTCTACCATGCTTCATTGCTGAAAAGACTGATCGGAGAGACGAACTGATGCTTGGACCGCTGGACGAATACCCGGTTCACCAACTGCCCCAGCCGATCGCGTGGCCCGGATCCTCCGACCGCAACTTCTACGACCGAGCCTATTACAACGCCCATGATCGCACCGGCGACATCTTCGTGATCACCGGGATCGGCTATTACCCGAACCTCGGCGTGAAGGATGCGTTCCTACTCGTCAGGCGCGGCGATACCCAGACCGCGGTGCACCTGTCCGGCGCCATCGACCAAGACAGGCTGAACCAGCACGTCGGCGCGTACCGCATCGAGGTCATCGAGCCGCTGCGCAAACTTCGTCTCGTGCTTGACGAAACCGACGGAATCGCAGCCGATCTCACGTTCGAAGGGCTGTTCGACCCCGTCCAGGAGCAGCCACACGTGCTGCGGCGGGGAAACCGGGTCACCCTGGACGCGCAACGTTTCGCACAGGTGGGTAGCTGGAGCGGGCAGCTGTCGATCGACGGCGAGCAGATCACCGTCGACCCCACCCGTTGGATCGGCACTCGCGACCGGTCCTGGGGTATCCGGCCGGTTGGCGAAGCCGAACCCGCGGGCAGGCCCGACGATCCGCCCTTCGAGGGGATGTGGTGGCTATACGTGCCGATGGCGTTCGATGACTTCGGGATCGTCATCATCATCCAGGAGGACCCAAGCGGGTTCCGGTCGCTCAACGACTGCACGCGGATCTGGAAGGACGGCCGCGTCGAACAACTGGGGTGGCCGCGGGTCACAATCAACTACCGGTCGGGAACCCGTATCCCCACCGGAGCAACGATCGACGCGACGGATTCAACCGGTGCGTTGCTCAGTTTTCAGGTGGAGTCCAAGTTGGCGGTGCCGATCCACGTCGGCGGTGGCTACGGCGGCGACTCGGACTGGCTGCACGGGGTATGGAAGGGCGAGAATTTCACCGAACGGCTGACCTACGACATGAACGACCCGGCGATCATCGGGCGGGCCGGATTCGGTGTCATCGACCATGTCGGGCGCGCGGTCTGCCGCGACGCTAACGGGACCGAACGCGAGGGTTGGGGTCTGTTCGAGCACGGCGCCCTCGGGCGGCACGACCCGTCGGGCTTCGCCGACTGGCTGACCGTCGCGCCCTAACCCCCACCAAGCGAACCGGCGATCGCCGAACTTCCCCGCGGTCTTCGGGCGGCGGTTGAGGACGGACAGCTCGAGGCGACCAGTTCACGGGGTCCGGCCACCCACGCTGTTGCCTGAGATGGGTCATCGGTGCAGCACGTGGGAGTACACCTTGATCACCTTCTATGCCGGGCAATCGTCCGGGCGATGTACGGATACGACTACCCCACGCGAGGCGGCCTAGCGAATAGGCACCCCGTCGCCAGCGCTGCAGGGTGGCGCGTGCGATAGTGGTCCTAGCCACCCTGGGCATCCCGGACGCCGATCGAAGGAGGGAACCGGCAATGGTCAAGCCCGACAACCTGAACGCAGCATGCTCGGTCCTTGTTGACCTACCCGTGGATCAGTTCGACCTTGCGGATTGGATTGTCAATTTTTCCAACGACGAGTACGTGCTGTGCACTCCGGCGACGCACGCCCACAAGCAGATGTACGTCTACCGCGACCCCGACGGCGACCACGTCTTTCGCAACGACGAGGAAGTGGCCGGCTTCATGATGACTCAACTTTACCGTCCGGAAATCATGGAGCCACGGCACGTCTTTCTTGTGAGCCCGCGGACCAAGGCTCGGTTCCTCAGATTCCTTCCCCTCTATATCCAAGTCACGTGGGACATGAAGGTCGAGGCATTCGACGCGGAAAGCTCGAAGTTCACCTGCACCGTGGGCGCCGCCATGAGCCCGTTGCTCCGCCTCGCGGGTTTCCTGATCCGGCTGCCGTATTGGACGCAGGCCCATACTGAGGAGGAAACCCCCCACTTCGCTCAGAGCGCCGTTCGTTGGGCCAAGCGTTCGCCGGCCGGACGTCTGGCGCAGAATGCGGCGACAAGCTGACTACACTCTGCGGTGCCCGTCAGCGACCCAGTCGATAACCATCTCGGCAAACTTCTCATGCTGATCCTGATATGAAAAGTGCCCGCAATTCTCGAACACGTGAAGCCTGGTCCTCTTCAGTCTTTGGCTGAGCCGTTGCGCATTGTCAGGAAGCAGCAGTTGATCCTCGGCGCCCCAGAAAATCAGAACCGGCGTGTCGATACCCGATAGCAGCGGATCGACGGTCGCCAGACTCTCGGGGTAGTCGGCGAACCACGATGTGACCGAGCCGATTCGGCCTTCGTAGGAATTGATGTAGTCGGAGATCTCGTCGGGGTTGGGCACATAGTTGAGATAGCAGAGTTGGTTCGCTGCGTGTACGAATGTGCCTGCGCCAGTGATACGGAACATCGTGCGCCAAAAAAATGAGTCGACGGCCTTGTCGATAATGCTCCCGTTCGCCGACGGGATGATCCCTGGCCCGTCGCCGATCAGGAGACTTGCGACATCATTGGAGCAGTGACTGACATAGTGCAGTGCTGCGGGCATGCCGATATCCGGACCGACGAGGTGCGGCTTGCGGATACCGAACTCGGTGATGAAGTCGCCGAGGAATCGACCTTGCGATGCGAAGCTCATGTACTCGGAACCACCAGCGCTGCCTCCAAACCCGGGCAAGTCGTAAGCGTAGAGATTGAATCTCGCCGCGAGTTTGTCCCAAATCGGAGCAAAAGCAATGATGCTCTGCGGCAGGGGATTCAGCAGGATGACGGTCGGGTTCTCCACCGTTCCGGCGTGGGCATAACGCACGTCGACACCGGCGATGTTCTCTGATTTCAGCGGCATCGCGGCAGGACGGCTGAACGTCGGCTGGGATCCGTAATTCTTCCCCCGTGCGCGTTTCACCGTTCGGTATTCCGGGGTGATCGCAAGCAGTGCTCCAGCGTTGAACTTGTCGACAGCGGAGACTGACCGTCTGCGTTCGCCTGCAGGCTGGGATCTGGAATCGCTCACACCGCCACCTTAGACCGGTCGTGGCGACTACTTCCCGTAGCTACGGGCACCAGCCTTCTAATCTGATCGGATCCGCTTCGAATAGGCCACTGATCCGCCGCCGAGCATGCGGATATTAGTCAGGGCTTCCCGAACACTCATTTGTAGACGCCGGACCCGCTCTGGGGTCACGTAGACGACGCCCCCAGACCAGGGACTGGGAGCCCCCGGAAGGTAGAGGGCCACTCTGCCGCCGCCTGGGTCGCGCTCGATTTCAAAAGCGATTTGGGAGTATTCGTCGAACTGAACCACGACTGGAATGAAGTTCTCGGCATACTCCTCGCTGCTCTGCAGACTATCCCCGAATGATTTGACGAACGCGAAGCCCGGAACGATAGCCGACAGGGCCGCAGCTGAACCGTTGCGAATCTTTTTGAACAATGGCCCCTTTGCGATCAACCCGCCAAAGAAACAGATACCAACGATCACCAACAACGCGAACGGGATCAGCAGTACCGCGCCTACGGCAGTGTCGAGGGATAACGCGTTCGCCAGCCGATGGACGACTGCACTGGCCCACTGGATCAGCTTTTCCGCGAGCAGGATAACGAGGATCAGCGGAATCAGGACAACGATCGCACCCAGCATAACGGTGTTGAAGAAATCCGTTCCTTTCCTTTTCATTGCGTTAGAACCTCCCTTGCTCATCATCTCCCACTTCGCGCGAGCCGGCGTCACCGGAAGCAGGTCGACAGCGTCGGATTCGACACGCTTTAGGCGGTAGTCCACCGGGTCAGCCGGTCATCAAGAGTTGCGTGGTAGTGGCCTGCTGCGCTCTCGTGCCGGCCGAATTCCACGAATGCGTTCGCCCCGGAACGTAAACCACATTGAACGCCGTGCGACATCTCGTTGTCCTCTGCGACACCGCGGGCAATAAAGCCGTCTGGATCTGCCGGGTCGTTAGGTCCAGCGTCTAGCGGTAGCCGCGCAGCGACTTCAGGTCTCACCATCGAATAGGTAGTCGCCATCGTGTGGTCGAGGTCTACTGGATCGAGCACAACCATCATCACCACGTTGGGGAAGGTTGCGATCATGGCGTTGGGAAACAACTGATACAGATAAGTCACTCGCGCGTCCAGAGTCCAGGTGGTTTCCGGGCGGTCGCGGAGCCGTTCAATGTTGCGGTACGGGAAGGCGATCCGGACATTCGGGCCGAATATTTCAACAATGTTGAGATCGTCATACTGCAGCGGGTAGAAGGTGTTCTTGTGCGTCGAGCGGATGTGATATCCCTCTAGGAACTGCTCGACCAGCACCTTCCAGTTCAACGCGCGCACAGTCGAATCCACATGTACCAACCGCTCCGCCGGAAGAAGTTTATTGCGCCAGGGAGTTCCGTCGCTCAGCCACGCCATCGCCTCGTCGCTGAGTTGTTGCGGGGCTGAATCAGCGGAATCGAGTGGGCCGATGACTATCAGCCCATCCACCTCGTGGCTTGTCACTTCGACCAGACCGCGCGCCGATACGTCGAGATCGGGGAATGCCTCGTCGCTCGGCACGTGCGCGAGCGAACCGTCCAGGCGGTATGTCCAGCCGTGGTAGCGGCAGACCAGCGCGTGAGAGCACCCTGCGTTCTCCACAAGGGCAAAACCACGATGGCGGCAGGCGTTGCGGAACACTCGCGCCCGTCGATCGCGTCCCCGCACAGCGAACAAAGGCGTCCCGAAAACACTTCGCTCGACGTGATCGCCAGGGTTCGGGATCGTCGCAGAGGGAACGAAAACACTCGGCATCGCCCGCAGCAACCGCAGCTCCTCGGCGAACCGGTCCGGGTTCAGATAGTTTTCAACTGGCTCCCGCCAAGCTGGGCCCTCATCGGTAGTGCCCGCGTCGATGTGAGCGAAGATCCGCCTGGCGACCTCAACATCATCCGAAACCAACGACTTCGTCGGCGAACTCATCCACGCAGTATCACACTAGAATAACCACGCGTCAATTGTTTGGTGATACGCATGGTTGTCGACGAAGATTGGGTACGTGCCCTCAGCATCCCCATCGCGCGTGAACGAACTGATCGGCAACCGGCCACTCAGCGCCCGCTCGGTCCTCGCGTCCGCCTTGTTGGGAGCCGACCAGGCTCGCCTGACCGTGGCACAGCTGGTCGCCGTAGCATCGCTGTTCGGCATCAGCGACGGCGCTGCCCGTACCTGCCTATGGCGGATGGTCGCCAATGGCGAGCTGTCCAGCGACGGTGGGAGCTACGCGCTGACCGGACGGTTGCTGGAACGCCACCGGCAGGTCTACGAGGCCTCCCGAATCGACGGCCCGGCGAAGACCAGATGGGACGGAACGTGGGAGCTGGCGATCGTTTCCCTGGAGCGTCGCTCAGCAGCCGATCGCCTGGAGCTCAGGAAAGCCGCGATGGCCATGCACCTGGCCGAGCTTCGTGAAGGCGTGTGGATACGACCGGATACGCTTGATCCACAACGTGTTCCGGCCGCCCGGGCGGTACTTGACGCGCAATGTACCCGATTTCACGGCGCTGCCAGCGACATCGCCGCCGACAAGATACGGTCGCTGTTCTCTGTTGAGCGCTGGAGAATTGATGCCACGGCACTCATCGGCGCAATGCACGCAGCACTCGATGCCAGCGACGACACTTCGACCGAGAACGCCGCTTTCGAGTTCGCATTGTCGATCGCTGTGGTGCGGCATCTTCAACTCGACCCACTGCTGCCCGTCGAGTTTCTTGGCGACGACTGGCCGGGGTCTACGCTGCGTAGCACGTGCCGCCGTTTCTACGACGCATTCAACCAGCGAATAAACAGCACGATCCCACAAGCGTAGCGCGCACACGGCCACTGCTGGGCACTGCGCCCCTTAGGCAGCTTGCAGAGATCATCGACGGTGCCAGGTGCCACATCGGCACGAGAAGGGCTCAGGCCGAGCGCGGTTCCGACGCCGCGGCGCGGCCGAACACCATCGACTCTTCGATCCGGTCGAACCGGTGATCGATGACGTCGAGCACATAATTGTGCCGCACGTTCCACGGTCGGTGCGTACCCGACTTCGGTAGCGCGTGCGGCGACCTCTTGACGTAGCCCGACTGCAGATCGAAGGCCGGTTTCTCGGCCATCGGCCCGCTGCCGCGATGCGGGTAGGCATGGGTGTACCCGTGGGTATCCAGGTAGGCCAACAGCTTCGCGAACGACTTGGCCGTCATGTCGGCGCGCAGTGTCCACGACGCATTCGTGTATCCGATGCACCACGCCATATTCGGCACGTCTTCGAGCAGGTACTCCTTGTAAACGAAGCGGTCGCTGGGATTGACTTCAGCGCCGTCCACCTTGATGCGGATACCCCCGAGAGCTTGCAGCTGCAGCCCGGTCGCGGTGACGATGATGTCAGCGTCCACCCGTGCGCCCGACGTCAGCACGATGCCAGTCCGGTCGACGTGGTCGATGTTGCCGGTCACCACCTCGGCGCGCCCCTCGCTGATCTGATCGAACAGATCGTGGTCGAGGATCAGACACATCCGTTGATCCCAGGGGTCGTATCTCGGTTTGAAGTGCAGATCGACGTCGTAGCCCTCGGGCAGCGCCGCGATCGTCTTGCTGCGGATGAGCCGGCGGCCGAACCGCGGCGCCTTGCGGAACATGAAGTAAGTCAACACGTGGAACATCGCATTCCGGAACCGCACCACCGCATGGGACAGTCTCAGCGGCAACAACTTCCGGATGAAGTCCACCATCGGGTCGATTCGCGGCATGGACATCATGTAGGTAGGCGAGCGCTGCAGCATCGTCACGTGCGAGGCCTTCTCGGCCAATGCCGGGATGAGGCTGATCGCCGTGGCCCCGCTGCCGATCACCGCCACCCGCTTGCCCGCATAGTCCAGATCCTCGGGCCAGAACTGCGGGTGCACCACATCCCCGCCGAACCGGTCGATGCCGGCGATCTCGGGTTGGTAAGGGTGGTCGTAGTTGTAGTACCCGGTGCCGAAAAACAGGAACCTGGCCCGGTAGCTGCGCACCGAACCGCCCTGCTCAGCCTGCACCGTCCAGGTGTCTGTGGCCGAGTCCCATTCCGCGGATTGCACGTAGGTGTCGAACCGCATGTGCTCGTCGATGCCGTGCTTGTGTGCCGTCGTGCTCAGGTACTCCCTGATGTACTCGCCGTCGGCCACATTCTCCTGTCGCCGCCACGGCTCCCAGGGAAACGACAGCGTGAAGATGTCGCTGTCTGAGCGGATACCCGGGTAACGAAACAGGTCCCACGTGCCGCCGATGCGGGAACGGCGCTCCAGGATCCGATAGCTCATCTGGGGGTTACGCTCATGGATGCGGTAGGCGGCACCGATCCCGGATATCCCCGCACCGATGATCAGGACGTCAACGTAGTCCACCGCGAAATTGTCCTCGGGCATCCGCAACCTCCTTGGTTCGGCCAGGTTCCACGATATGGGTCAGTGACCGAGTGCGTCGATGATCTCGGTTAACGAATCCACGGCGATCGGACCCGGTTGGTAGAGACAAACCCGATCGGAAACACCGTCCACCCGATCGCGGATATGCGCGGCGACCTCGGCCGGAGTGCCGCATGCCGCGATGGTGTGCAGCACGTCGTCCCCGATCAGCCCCGCCATGTCCGCCCAGCGGCCCTGCTTGGACATCACGTTGAGCTCGGACTGCAGATCACCCCAGCCGTGCGCATCGAGCACCGGCCGGTAGGCGGGAGTGGAACCGTAGAACGCCAGCAAACGCCGCGCAGACGCGTGGTCGGGATCCTGATCGGCGACCGAGACGATGATCTCGGGCACTACGGCGAACCCGTCGCGGCTGCGGCCGGCAGCCGCGAGTCCGGCATCCACGTTGGGCATCGTCACCTCGCGGAGGAATCGCTTCGAGCCGAATGGCATCACCAGCAACCCGTCGGCAACCTCAGCCGTCATCCGGGTCAACCGCGGCCCCAGCGCACCGAGGTAAATCGGCGGCGGGGTGAACTCGGCCCTAGGGGTGAACGTCGGTGTCATCAGCGTGTGCCGGTAGAACTCCCCCTGGAAGTTCAGCCGCTCGCCCGTCGTCCAGGTGGCGAAGATCGCCCGCAGCGCTCCGACCAGCTCACGCATCCGGGCAACCGGTTTGTCGAAATTGGCACCGTACCGTTTCTCGATCTGGGTACGAATCTGAGTGCCCAGCCCCAGCGTAAACCGGCCACCGCTGAGCAGTTGGTGGTCGACGGCCTGGTGCGCGAGCTGAACCGGATTGCGTGGAAACGCAATCGCGACGTTGGTCATCAGATCCAACCCGCCGATCGTGGAAGCCAGCGTGAGCGGGGTGAACACGTCGTGCGGGCCTTCGAAAGTGAACACGCCGCTGGCTCCGGCCTCTCGCAGCGCCCGCGCCCGCTCGATCGCATCGAGAGGCCCGAAGAGTGCCGTCATCACCTGCACAACGTTTAAGCCTAATGTGGGTGGGGGCGCGCGACGAAGCCACAGGTCCGCGTGAGCGCCGAGATCGCGAGCAGAGGAGAGCAAGCCATGCCCGACGTCGTTGTCGTGGGAGCGGGATTCGCCGGACTGTCGGCGGCGCGCGAATTGGTCCGGCTCGGGAGCGACGTCGTCGTCCTCGAAGGCCGCGACCGGGTCGGTGGCCGGTCGTACGCGGGAACCCTGGCCGGAGTTCCGGTCGATCTCGGCGCGACGTTCGTCGGGCCAACGCAGGACGCCGTGCTAGCGCTGGCCGCTGACGTGGGATGCGAATCGGTGCCGACCTATGGCCGTGGCAAGAATTTGATCCGCTGGCGGGGCCGGGTGCGCTCATACCGCAGCACCATCCCGCGGCTGTCGATCCTCGAGCTGCTGGACGTGTCGCGAATCCAGTGGCGGTTCGATCGTGTCAGCCGGAAAGTTTCGGTCGCCGAGCCGTGGACCTCGCCGGTCGCCGCCGATCTGGACAGCATCTCTCTGGACAAGTGGCTGCGGTCGCTGCATGCGAGCGCCTCCACCCGCGACCTGATGGCGATCATGGCGCGGGTGACGTGGGGATGCGAACCCGACGCCGTGTCAATGCTGCACGCTGTGCGCTACGTCAAAGCGGCGGGCGGCCTGGGCCGCATGCTCGATACCGAGGGCGGCGCCCAGCAGGACCGCTTTCTCGCCGGAACCCAGCAGATTGCGTTGCGCATGGCCGACGAACTGGGTGACCGGGTGGTACTGGACACGGTGGTGACACGCATCCAGCGCCACCAAGACGGCGCCGTCACCGTCGCCGCGGGCAACCGCGAGTTCACTGCACGCGCGGTCGTCGTCGCCATCCCACCCGCACACCGCGCCGACATTCAGTTCGATCCCCCGTTGCCCCCCGGGCACCAGGAGCTGACGCGGTACTGGCCCCAGGGACACCTCAGCAAGGCCTACGCGGCTTATGACAGGCCATTCTGGCGGGACAAAGGCTGTTCGGGTGAGGCGCTGTCCGACGAGGGTCCGGTGTTCATCACCTTCGATGCCAGCCCCAGCGATACCGGCCCCGGCATCCTGCTCGGGTTCACCGATGCGCGCATGTTCGATCCGCTACCGAGTCCGCAGCGGCGCGAAGTCGCGCTGTCCGGTTTCGCCGCTCTGTTCGGCGACGAAGCGTCGCAGCCGATCGACTATATCGACCATTGTTGGGGCACAGAAGAATTCGCTCCCGGCGGGCCGACAGCAGCGGTACCGCCCGGTTCCTGGACGGCGTACGGACGCTGGCTACGCTCCCCGGTGGGGGCGATTTTCTGGGCGGGCACCGAGACCGCCGACGCATGGACGGGCTTCCTGGACGGGGCGGTGCGCTCAGGGATCCGGGCGGCCAGCGAAGCGCATCAGGAGCTGATGCGATCTTCCTGACTGCCGCCGGGCGTTTCGGCGGCCCCGGTACGCACGCTGTCGATCAACCATCGCAGCTGTTCGTTCACGTCGTCGGGCCGCTCGAGGATCGCGCAGTGCCCACCGGTGAGCGCGACGAATCGTGCGAGATTCGGTGCGGCCGCCGCGATGCGGCGCGCCGAGGCCATCGGCAGCAGACGGTCCTTCTGGCTGCCGATGACCAGTGCCGGCACACTCAAGTTCTGCAAGCCGATGTGCTGCGGGCCGAGGTTGTCGACGAGGACTCGGATCCATCCACCACGCCCGACCGACGGGGTGCCGTTGAACAACTCGAAGAGGAACGCCGCGATCGCGGGGTCGGCATCGCGTCCCAGGGCGAGGGACGACACAAAGCGGTGCGTCAGAATGTCGGCTGCCCGCACCGGCGGCGCCCCACCGAAAATCCTCAGCAGAGACCCCGCCGCCTGCACCCGCGCACCTGCCACCTGGGGCGGCACGGGTAGCAGCTTGATGTTGTGCAGCAGGTCGCCCGTCGTGGTGTTGATCAGCGCGACCGCGTCGGCACGCTGCGCTACGCGGTGTGGATACCGTTCCGACCAGGAGCTGATCGCTATGCCGCCCATGGAATGTCCCGCGATGACGGCCCGCTCACCCGGTTTCAGCGTCGCGTCCAGAACGGCGTCCAGGTCGGCGGCCAAGAAGTCCAGGCTGTAGTCGATTCGGCGCGGTGGCACCGAACTGCGGCCATGACCACGGTGGTCGTAGGCAATCACCCGGTAGTGCTGGGAGAGGTCGGCAATCTGGTAGGCCCACACACGAAGCGCGCAGGTGATGCCGTGCGCAAGCACGATCGGGTACCCGTCCGGCCGGCCGAAGACTTCGGCGTGCAGCCGCACGCCGTCCTTGGACCGCACCTCGACCACCCGGCCCTGCGGCAAGTTCTGAGCGGGGGCAAATGTGCCCCGAAGTCGAGTACTGCCACCTCGTGCCATCCGCGCTCCCTGTTGCGATCGCTCGGTGCGGCGACGTTGCCGCGTGCTGACTGTACCGCTGCGTACCGCCGGCGGGGGCCGACTACGGTGCAGTGATATCCATTTGCGACAACATCAGGGAGGCCGTGATGCGCGCGATACAGATAGCCGAACTCGAGGGACCGCAGGCAGCGAAGGTCGTCGAGATCGATGAACCCGCCGGCAGCGCTGACCTTGTCATCGTCGACGTTCACGCCGCGGGGGTGGCGTTTCCGGACGCGCTGCAGTCCCGCGGGCTCTACCAGTACAAGCCGGCCATGCCGTACACGCCGGGTGCGGAGATCGCCGGGGTGGTTCGCCGTGCGCCCGACGACGCGCACGTTCGGCCCGGCGACCGGGTAGCCGGGCTGACAATGCTGTGCGGTGCGATGGCCGAGGTTGTTGCCCTGCCCCCGGCACAACTCGTCAGGCTGCCGGATTCGGTGTCTTTCGAGGCGGGGGCCGGGCTGCTGTTCAACGATCTGACCGTGCACTTCGCCCTGCGCAACCGCGGCAGGCTGAGCGACGGCGAGACGATTCTCGTCCACGGTGCCGCCGGTGGTATCGGAACCTCCACGTTGCGGCTGGCACCCGCCTTCGGTGCGTCCCGGGTGATCGCCGTGGTCAGCAGCGAAGACAAGATCGAGGTAGCCCGGTCGGCAGGGGCGACCGAGGTGGTGCTGGCCGACGGGTTCAAGGACGCGGTCAAGGACCTGACCGGCGGCCGCGGGGTGGACATCGTCGTCGACCCGGTTGGTGGCGATAGGTTCACCGATTCGGTGCGTTCGCTGGCCCCCGCCGGCCGGGTACTCGTCATCGGCTTCACCGGCGGTGAGATTCCCACCATCAAGGTGAATCGGCTACTGCTCAACAACGTCGACGCGGTCGGTGTCGGCTGGGGCGCCTGGACCCTGAGCCATCCGGGCTATCTGGCCGAGCAGTGGGCCGAGCTGGAACCGCTGCTGGCATCTGGGGCGGTGTCGGCGCCGGAACCGGTGGTGTACCCCCTGGAGCGGGCCGCCGACGCGATCGCTTCGCTGGAGGATCGGACCGCCAAGGGAAAAGTGGTCGTCTCGCTGCGATGATGGCAGCCTAGGAAAGCGGAAAGAAAAGCGTGACCAGTGCCGGCGCCGCGACCAACACGAAGAGGGTGAGAGGAGCACCCAGCCGGGCGAAGTCCTTGTATCGATACCCACCCATCGCCCATACCATCGTGTTCGTTTGATAGCCGATGGGCGTAAGAAACGACAGGGTAGCCCCGAAAATCACTATCACCGCGAACGGCAACGCGTTTGCACCCGCTTGCTCGGCAACCGCAACCGCAATAGGGAACATCAGCGCCGCGGTAGCGATGTTCGAAATCCCCTCAGTGACCAACATCGTGACCGCCAGAACGGCCACCAGCAAGCCGTAGAGTCCGAGCGGAGCCGCGGCGCTCACCACCAATTTCGCGAACGACTCGGCGAGACCGCTTTGCTCAACCGCCTTTCCGAGCCCGAAACTGGTTGCGATTATGAGCAAAACGTTGGCGTCGATGAAGCGCCGCGCGTCCTCCAGTGTCACGATCCTTGCGACGATCAGCCCGAACGCGATGAGCAGCGACACCTTCAACAAATCCAAGACCCCGGTACCCGCCAGCAGAATCAATGCACCGGTTGCCAACTCGACGGTTCTCGCGTGCTCGCGCCGAATCGGCCTCTCCTGGTTGAGCGGAGACACGACGGCAAAGTCGCGGTGCTCACGATATCGCTGGTGGAAGTCGGGCCCCGCCAGGACCAATACGACGTCTCCCGCACGGAGGCGCACATCACCGAGCTTTCCCTTCAGCTGCTCGCTGGCGCGATGAATCGCAACAACCGCGGAGCCATAGCGTCGACGAAACCCCGACGCTTTCAGACTTGATCCGACCAGCGGCGAACCGCCACCAATCACGGCCTCCACGAATTGGCGTTGCGGATTTCGCGCCAAGTCGTCGAAGTGGCGCGCCTCTGCCGAGATAAGACCCGACATCCGCTGCAAGTCAAGCACTCTGGCAAGGTTCCCGACAAATACGAGCCGATCCCCGGCCGACAATGGTTCGTCCGGTCCGACCGCGGCAATGACCCGGTCCGCGCGTTCGACCTCCACGAGGAACACGCCGTCGAGATTGCGCAGGCCCGCCTCGGCGACGGTGACGCCGACGAGGGCGCTGTTCGCGGCGATGGTCATTTCGACGGTGAATTCGCGTTCTGGCCCGGCGAGAGCTAATCCAGGGGTGTCGCGATCCTTGAGCAGGCGCGGCCCGAGAAGCACCATGAGCCCGATACCGCCAATGGCAAGCGGGAGCCCGATACCAAAGATCGCGAATATGTTCAGCCGGCCCAATCCGGCCTTATCGATAAGATCGTTGACGAAGAGGTTGACTGACGTGCCGATCATCGTCATCGACCCACCGAGGATCACCGCATAACTCAACGGCATCAGGTACCGCGATGGCGATCGACCTGTGCGTCGGCACCACCGGACGACCCTCGGTGCGAGCATCGCCACCAGCGGAGTGTTCGCGATGAAGGCCGATACTGCAGCCGACGGCGCGCAGACACGCAGCAATTCCCCCCGGGGGCGACCGCGAGTCGCGCCGCCGAGGAGTCTCGATGTCACACCCTCGAACGCGCCGGTGACGTCGACGGCTCCGGCCAGCACATACAGTGCGGCCACGATCGCCAGCGATTCGTTAGCGACGCCGGCCAACAGTTGATCCTCATTGATGACACCCAAGACGTAGAGCGCAAGCACGGCGCCGCCCATGACCAAAGTCGGGTTGAATCGGTCCAAAATGAGCAAGCCAACAGTAATGCCCACCACCCCGAGGGTGATCCAGGCATCTATCGTCACATCTCCCCCCAACATTCGGTCGCGTTGGCAGCCGCGCGCGATTCAAGATACCTGCAGACCCCTCGCGAGTCCGCGCGCTCTGGACGCTACCCGCCAGGCCGGCGCACCCGTGCAGTGATTGGCTGGCCTGCGCGACTTAGGTGATCCAGTCCGGCTGCTGGTCGACGTCGACCGCGGAGAAGTCCTTGTGGGCCAGGATGGCCAGGGTGCCGCCATCGACCACGAACTCCGACCCGGTCGAGAAGCTCGACTCATCGCTGGCCAGGTACACGACCAGGTTGCTGATCTCCTTGGGCTGGGCGATCCGGCCCAGCGCGCTCTGAAACAGGTCCTCTGGAACCCAGTCGGCCATCGGCGTCTTCACCAGACCCGGATGGATGGAGTTCACCCGAATCCCGAACTGCCCCAACTCCACTGCGGTGGACTTGGTCAGCCCGCGAACGGCGAACTTCGTCGCGGTATAGCCGTGGCTGGCGACGGTACCGGCCATGCCTTCGATCGAGGAGATGTTGATGATGGACCCGCGACCGGCTTTCTTCATCACCGGCACCACACCCTTGATACCCAGGAACACCCCCGTCAGGTTGATATCGAGGATGCGCTGCCATTCGGAGAGCTCGAAATCCTCTACCGTGCCGATGTTGAGGATGCCCGCGTTGTTGACCAGCACGTCGACCCCACCGAACTCGGTGACGGCGGTGGCCACCGCGGCATCCCAGTCCTCGGGGCGGGTGACGTCGAGGTGGACGTAGCGGGCATTCTCGCCGAGTTCCTGGACGACCAGTTCGCCTTCAGCGTCGAGGATGTCTCCGCACAGGACTGATGCGCCGTGGGCGACCATCTCACGCGCGTGCGATGCGCCCATGCCCCGGGCCGCACCACTGATGAGGGCAACCTTGCCCGCTAACCGTCCAGTCATAGCTTCTCCTGCGCTGAAGGCATGTTCAATTCGTCGTCACCGGATCCAGGTGGCGAGTCGACTCCGGTAGCGGACGGGCCTCGGCGAGCGGTAGCCGGCCCGGTCACCACAGCACTGCGATCGCGGCCGCCGCGAACGCCAGCACCCCGACCGCGTAGAACAGCCAGCGCGGAACCGCGTTCCCGGTCCGCCGCTGCCGGGCGTTGCCCATACCCAGGAGACCCGCCAGGATCACCAGGATCACCAGCTTTACCCCAATCTTGGGGTAGTTCAGTTCAATTCCGGCCGGCCATGGTGCCGCGAGGGCCAGGCCGGTGAGCAGTGTGACCAGCACGCCGTAGTCCATCACCCGAGTTGTCCGAAGCCGGCGTGCTGCCGCCTCGGCCACCCACGGTCCGAAGATGACGGCGAAGCCGACGAGGTGCAGCAGGACAACTACCGAACGTAGTATCTCCATGCCGTGAGGCTACCGCAGCCGAAAAAGCGGTGAACAGTGCCGATAACCACGCCGACGTTCTGAACTGGCAGGAATGGGCTGGCGAATACTCC
The DNA here is from genome assembly GCA_022601135.1 of Actinomycetes bacterium. Taxonomy (GTDB): domain Bacteria; phylum Actinomycetota; class Actinomycetes; order Mycobacteriales; family Mycobacteriaceae; genus Mycobacterium. The sequence continues at coordinate 41,241 of JAHZJB010000079.1, forward strand.
CCATCCAATAACCGGCGCCGGCGGGGTCAATTCTTGGATGGTGCGATCCCGCGTGCGGGATCTTCCGCAATCCCCAGAGCTTCGCGCACGTCGACAGCACGCGCCGCACTCTGCGCGGCGCCCTCCATGGTCGTCGGCCAATCATTGTGGGTCCAGTCGCCGGCAAGCACGAGGTTGGGCACTGACGTGCGATTGCCCGGCCGGATCGTGGACATCCCCACCCGCGAGGAAAACGTCGCCTTTGGCCACGGCACGACGGTGACGTCAAGTACCTCGGCGTCACGGGCTGCGGGGTAGCTGGCGCGCAGCGCGGCCAGGAGACGTGCGGTGACCCCGGCGTGGTCCAGCGTCATCAGGTCATAGGCAGCGCAGGTGGTTAGCGCGTACAGGTGGTTACCGTCTTCGCGCGGTCCGTGCATACGGTCTCGGTCGAAAACCCAGCCGATATCGCTGTCCAGCAGCGATTCCCACGGTGCCGCGGTGCCGAGCGGCCGGTCGAGCAACACGTAGGCGTTCATGATCGGAACCGGCTCAAGCTTCTTGGCGGCCAGGCGAACATCCTCCGCATTCGGTACCTCGTCCAGCAGCGAGCGCAGGTTCCAGGAGGGAACAGCGAGTACTACGGCATCGGCTTCGACCTCCGAACCGTCGGAGAGCGTGACACCGCAAGCACGGCCTCCCGATACCCGGACCGATACCGCCCGGGTCCGCAACCGTACCTCGACACCGCGGTCGGCCATCACCCTCCGCGCCCCGCTGAGATACAGCGTCTCCAGGTCCACGGTTGGGTATCCAATGCGTGCCGCGTTACTACCCAACCGGCGCACCCGGCTGGCGCCGGTGCGCAGCAGAGCGGCAAAAGCGTGCGCGGAAGCGAAGTGCGGCAGCTCATTGAGCAGGCCGATAACCATGGGATTCAACATTATTCGCCGTACCTCGGCGGGGAACCGGAGCCGGTCGAACCACTGGTCGACGCTGATGTCGTCAAGTGAGCCGTCGAACTCGATCACGTCGCGGACCAGCCGAGCCCAGGCTGGCGTCGCCTTGAGCAAGGTCGGGATGCGCAGGCCCTGCACCTGGCCGAAAACCAGGCGCCTGATAGCCGCCAGACGCATGCCGAACGTCTCGACGTGACCGCCCGGGTAACGCATGCCGAACTCATCCGGAAACTCCAGAAGATGCTGTGTACCGACCGATTCCAGGTACCGGAAGATGTTCTCGTAGGAGCCCGCCAGCACGTGCTGGCCATTCTCGATCGCATCCCCATGGGCCGAAGTCAGTCCGATGGTGCGCCCGCCGAGCGACCCATTAGTTTCCAGAAGTGTGACCGAGTAGCCGAGCTCAGCCAGCCAGACCGTCGACGCCAGGCCAGCCAGGCCACCGCCCACCACGATGACGTGCCGTTCCGATGAGTTGGTCATGCCCCGATCGTAGGCGGCTCGTGGTTGCCGCCTCTCAGGCGACCGCAAACAGAGCCGCAGCGGCGACGGACTCGACAAGGAAGTAGAACCAATTGGGGTAGAAAGTGGTTCGGCCCTGCAGCGCAGAGGCTGCCCGGCCGAGTGCCATTCCAGCCAATGCCGCAGCCACCGTCATCAGGATGCCGGCCCGCAGCTCCGGTGCGGTAAGTGCGGTTACCAGCATCGCGGCGATGGCGAGACCGAAGCCGCCGTATACGGCACGGACCTCGGCACGCGCTGTCGCACTACCCAGGGTGATGTTGAATGGCGCCACCAGCCGGGCCGGGGCCGCGAGCGCGTAAACCCCCATCACGGTGAAGAACACGGCAGCGACGATTGTGACGGTGACGCTGAGGTCCACGCGAACCTCCAATTCAGGATGTTGCGGGTTCGGGCCCCCACTTCAGAGGCGAGCTCATGGTATTACGCAGAACCAACGCTGACGACCTACCCCCGAGACCGTGCGGTCAGCGGCAGAATGTTCTGCAGTAGTTCGCCGGCGTTGACAACCTCGCCGTTCCTTACCTGGGCTGCCACGATGCAGTCGGGTCTCACCACCACCACCGCCTCGTCCGCGTAAACACTGCCCGCAACTCCGGTCAATTGCTCGATTCGGATCGGGAAGCCTCGATTACTGAGCGCACCAACTGCTTCTCGCCAGGCCGGGGCATCCGCGCCCGGGCCGGTGAGCACCACGTATTCAGATCCAAACCAATCACTTAGTGCTTGGTTGTTGGCTTCGTCCACCCAGAAGTGGGGAGCGCGGCGTCCGGATCGCACGACCGGAACGTATGTCTGGTTGGTCTCTGCGGCAGGTGACGCGCAGCTGTCTGGTAGGCATAGCGCAGAAGCGTGCTCGTAGCCGAAGATCAAACCGGCGTAATTGGTGTACTGCAGTACGTCTTCATAAGCTCTGGCTACGTTCCCGCGGCCGAAGTGGGCCATGAAGAGCGCTCCCATGAAATCGTGGTTCTCGAGCGCCTGTTTGGTGCGACGTTGCGCTTGTAACCGCCATTCTTGGCCATAGGTATCGAGAATCCAGTCGGGGGCGACACCCTTGATGACATAGGCAAGTTTCCACATCAGGTTGTGGCATCCGGCAAAACCGGCGTTCAGTCCCATGCCGCCGGTAGGCGAAAATACGTGAGCCGCATCGCCCACCAACATGACCCGGCCCACCCGATACCTGTCCGCGACCCGTCCGCTCACGCGCCAAATCAATTTGCTATCAACATCTATGGGGAACCGCTCACCTGCTCCAACCCCGGACCAGATCCACTCGCGCACTTCTTCGTCAGTAATGTCCCGGTTGGGATCAATACCTGCGATCTGAATACGCCAGCGTTGCCTGCCATCCAACGGCACGAACATCCCGGCGCCCTTGTCATGTGACACAAACAGCACCGCACCACGCTGATCGAGGTCATCGACCCATCGGCGCATATCCGCATGGAATAGCACGTCGCGATAGAAGGTATCGCGAACCTCGCCGTCCAGCCTTGCGCCGATGGCTCTACGTACCGTACTGCGAGCACCATCCGCACCAATGACGTAGTCGGAACAGATTTCAATTTCTTCGCCCGTGTCAACCTTCTTGACCCTGGCGCGACAGCGGTCTCCGTCCTGGACCAGGTCAAGGCATTCATGACTCAACCAGACCCGCGTATCAGCGCACCTCATCGCATGCGCATAAAGGATCGGCTCGAGTAGGTCTTGACTACTCATAACGGGAATCTGCGAGCTAATCGGACGAGGGACCGAATAAAACTCGCCCCCAGGGATTTTCGCGATCTGGGTCCCGGCAAACGTTTCGGCCACCGTGACACTTTCCGTCCAGGGCGAGTCGAGGCCGATCGCCTCAACCTCACGTGCAAAACCCAGCTGTCGGAACAGCTCCAGAGTGATCGAGTCAAAGAAGCGGGCGCGGGGATGGTCGCTGAACGCCGACTTCGAATCTATTACTATCGACGAGATGCCGTGCTGACTGAGCAGCAGAGCCGAAACAAGACCGACTGGACCAGCACCAATGATCAACACCTGGGTTCGCGGCATGACGCACCTGATTTCAACCAGACAACAGTCGAACGCATCCTAGCCACCGCACCGCGGCCGTGCACCGGCAACCGAGCCGGTTACCCGCACCGGCATCGCCGACCTTGTTGCTGACTAAACTCCGACTATCAACATCACATTGACTGCCCTAATCGTCATGGCCTCGGTCTTAGGCGCTTTCGCGTTTTTCAGTCGCCGCCGCTCGACGTTGGTGTCGTTCTCCGCGGGACTGGCCGCTGCCCTGTCGGTGCTGGGAATTGTGGTCCAACTAGGTTGGCTACGGGGAATGGATACCGCTGTGGCGGCCTGGTTTTACACACACAGGTCCCCCAGACTGGCGGTGTCCGATGTGGACGCGATCTACGACTTCATCGGTGTGCCGGCGAATTTCGCTATATTCACAGTGTTTTGTGGCACGCTATTGTCGCTGCGGGTACGTTCGGCGATCCCGTTAATCCTGGTGATGGGCGCGGTCGGTGTTGCCGTAGCGGTCGAGAAGGCGCTGAAAGCGGTAATCGAACACCCTCCCTGGGCCCCGGCGGAGCTGAAGTACCTCGGCCACTGGATGTCGGAGTACCACAACTGGTTCCCGTCTGGCCACGTCGCGGGTGTCGCCGCGTTGCTCGGCATGATCGCGGTTTGCCTGGCCACCGGAAGCGGTCGCGTCATGAAAGTGGTAACGGCGAGTCTGGTAGTGGCCGGCGTCCTATTGGTCGCCTTTCTTGCGCTCTATTTTGGCGCGCACACTTTTACCGACGTCATCGGCGGGATGATTATCGGAGGGGCGGTCGTGACGCTGGGCACCGCTTTCTTGGGCGCTGCCAATACCCGACAATCAGCACTAACAGCTGCTTACCCGGACCCCCCAAAGAAAGAACCCGAACCCTGATCGTGGGTTCGGGCCATTTCTGATGTTGTGACACATCGCACTAGTAGCGGGGACAGGATTCGAACCTGCGACCTCTGGGTTATGAGCCCAGCGAGCTACCGAGCTGCTCCACCCCGCGATGGGTAGTGGCCAGGCTACCGGGGCCCTCACGGCGGCGCCAAATCGCCTGTTCAGGCGCTGTCACTAGCCCACGAGCGCGCGCAGTTGCACATGCTTTCTCGGCGTGTCCATGCGCAGACACCTTCATAAGTGGAATAAGTCAAGGGGTGTTGGTTGGGGTGGCCTGCCCGGTCCTGGTCTCAACGTAGTGCGTCAAGCGGGCTTGTACCCGACTTCATTCAACCGAGTTC
>JAHZJB010000080.1 GCA_022601135.1 Actinomycetes bacterium
CCCCCCCCCGCCGCCGCCCTGTACGAACTGCGAGAGAACTTGTGGCAGGCGGTCGACGCGAAGGTTGCAGCGGTCATCGAGATCGAAGCCGGTCCGCAGGCCCAACGGGCGGACTGGCTGGCCGCTGCCGCGACTGTGACGACTGGGGTGGGGGACCGGGCGGCGGCTGCCGAACTGGTCGATCAGGCGGTGAAACCGTTTGTGGACAACAGCATTCGGTTCGATTGGCTGGCGGCGATGCACGCTGCGGCGACCGCTGTCGCCGATGCGTATCAGCGGGCAACCGGGGAGCTGACGGCTGAACCTCAACCGGACTTCGAGCTGGCAGGTGATCTGGGGCCAACGCGGAGCGGGCCGACTGTCCAGTGGGAAGCCGTGGTCGTTGATCGGCTTTCGTCCACCGCGCCCGCTGGTCCCACACCCCCGGTGCTGACCGTACCTTCGGAGGCCAGCGCTTTTCCCGCGATACCGTCGGCACCGCCGGTGCCGACGGCCCCGACCGTCACCGATCCGCACGCACCGTCTCCGGAAGCACCTGTGGGGCAGGCGGTTCCGGCGGCGCCTTCCATGACACCCCTGGGCGGGATGGGCCCTGGAACGCCGAGCTTTGGCGGCGGGTTGTCGGGGCTCGGTCAGCACTTCGCGGACGCGTTGAGCGGACTACTGGGGGGCCCGGCCAGCTTCGCGCCGGCTGAGTCGGGTCTTGACGCCCCGGGCTTCGATGAAGAGTTGGACGACGAAGGACGGGATGATGAAGAGGCAGACGACGAGCCAGACGACGAGGGACCGGACGACGACCTAGACGACGCGGGACCAGACGAGGAGGAAACAGACGCCGGGCAGCCAGAGGGCGATGAGCCAGCCGACGAGGTCGTGGCCGGGCAGCCTGACGAGGAAACACGTGACCACCCGGTCGACATGGCTGCCGATTCGGCCCCGGCCCCGACGCCTGCGCCGCCGCCAGCTGAACCGCTGCCACCCGTCGATGGCCCAGAAGACCAGATCGTGGCGGCTGAGCAGCTGCCGTGTGCGATCGCCGCCGACGAACTACCCCAGGTGGGAGATGCGCCGGAGTAGTGGGAGTGGCGACGGTGTTGCTGGCCGAGCTGCGGCTACACCTTCGGGAACCCCGGACCACCGTCGGCATCCGGCAAGGGATCGCTGGTGTGGCCGTGGTCGTCGGCATGTACGTGACGACCGCGATAGTGCACGGGGCGCCGGTTGTCCCGGCGGCAAACTTGATCTGCGTTGCGGCAATCATCACCTGGTGCGCACTGGGCGACGGTCCGGGCGCGATCTGCGGAGCCATCGCGGCTGTCGTCGGCCCGGCAGCCGAGATCAGCCTGGTCCAGATCGGTGTCTTCGCCTACAACCCGGGCTCGGATGGATTCTTCGGGGTGGGGGTGTTCCTGGTGCCGCTGTACTTCGCGTTCGGAGTCGTCGTCGCAGTGCTGGCCGAGCTGCTGGCTGTGCGGCGTGGTGGGCAGGCCGAGATGGCCTCGGTGGTCAGCGGGCCAGGTGCCTGCTGATTACCAGACGCTGAATCTGGTTGGTGCCCTCGAAGATCTGCATGATCTTCGCTTCCCGCATGTAACGCTCGACGCGGTAGTCGCGGGTGTAGCCAGCGCCGCCGAACACCTGGACGGCGTCGGTGGTCACCTGCATGGCCGCGTCGGTGGCGACGAGTTTGGCGACCGAGGCTTCACGGGAGTAATCCATCCCCGCGTCGCGGCGACGTGCCGCGTCGAGGTAAGTGGCCCGTGCGGAGTCGACCGCGGCGGCCATGTCGGCGAGAACGAATGCCAGCCCTTGGTGATCGATGATCCTGCGGCCGAAAGTCTTTCGCTCCTGCGCGAAGGTCACCGCTTCGTCAAGCGCTGCCTGGGCCAGGCCCGTCGCCACTGCGGCGATCCCGAGCCTGCCGGAATCCAGTGCACTGAAGGCGATCTGGAGGCCTTGCCCTTCTGACCCGATGCGTCGGCCGGAGTCGACGAAAGCGTTGTCGTAGTGCGCGGTGGTGGTCGGAACGGCGTGCAGACCCATCTTTTCCTCGGGCTTGCCGAATGTCAGGCCGGGGGTGTCCTTGGCGACGAGGAAACAGGAGATGCCCTGTGGTCCCGCGCCGGTGCGGGCGAACAGATCGTAGAAGTCGGCGATTCCGCCGTGGGTGATCCATGCCTTGGATCCATCGATGCGGTATCCGCCGTCCGTCGCGGTGGCCTTACAGGCCAGTGCGGCGGCATCTGAGCCCGCCTGCGGTTCCGACAGGCTGTAGGCGCCGACCGTCGTTCCGCCGAGCATGTCGGGTAGCCACCGCTGTTGCTGTTCTTCGGTGCCGAACGCCATCAGGGGATGACAGGACAGACTATGCACGCTGACTGCCACGGCGACGGCGGCCCAGCTTGCCGCAAGCTCCTCGAGTACCTGCAGGTAGACCTCGTACGGCTGCCCCCCGCCGCCCCGGTCTTCGGGGTAGGGCAGGCTGAGCAGCCCCACCTCGCCGAGCGTGGCGAAGACCCCCGCAGGGTAGCTCTCGTCCTTTTCGTGTCGGTCGACGAGCGGGTCGAGAACTTTGTCCCGGATCTGTCGTGCGAGTTCGATCAGCTCCCGTGCCTCCCCGGAGGGAAGCAGGCGTTCGACCACCATGCCGAAAACAATACTGTGGCCCTGCACGAGTCCTGCGGGCCCTGAAGGGCAGGACCGGTAGTGCCGCTATGAGACCCGTATCCAGGGAAGACAGTTCATCGTCTGGAATGCCGTTACCGTCGGCGGGATCGTTGCGTACATCGGACCCATGGAGGTGTTGGCCGCGACGATGTCGCCAGTGCCCGCCTCAGGCGTGCTGTGCGTCGACCACGAGCACGAGGACAGCGGCGACACTCGTCCGAGCACGATGATGAGCGGATTCGACGGCCCCTGAGTCTGGTAGGTTCCTGGCGCAATATCAGTCCCCACCTGAAAGACGCCGTTTCCGGGTATTTGATCACTCGGTTGGGCGAGGGTCGGCGACGCAAGCGCGATTGGTGCGGCACAGGCAACCAGCCCGGCCGATACGCGTGGGATGCTCGCTGGGTACCTCATCGTCCCTCGACCATGTTTCTCTCTACCATGTTCTGCCACTTCGTAGGGGGGTATGCCGTGGTTGGGCGGTGGGATCTGGTAGGCAGCGGTGCTACACCTTGCGCACGACGATGACGGGCACACGTGCGGCATTCACCACCGCGTTGGCGACCGAACCCAACAGCATGCCCGCGAATCCGCCACGACCATGACTGCCGACAACAACGAGTTGAGCCGATTCCGCGTGCTTGAGTAGCTGATAGGACGGCCGATCCGCCACGACGACACGGCGCGCCGACACATTCGGGTAGCGCTCTGCGAAACCCGCGAGACGCTCTGCCAGGACCTCCTTTTCGGCTAACTTGATGTTCTCCGTTTCGGCCGGTGACCAATTGATACTCGGGAAACCCAGTATCGGCATGTCGCTCCACGCATGCAGGGCGAGCAACTCAACGCCACGCCGGGAGGCTTCATCGAAGGCGAGCTCGGTCGCATTCTCCGACGTAGGCGAGCCGTCGACGCCCACCAGAACCGGTGCTTGCGTGGACGGAACTCCCTCATCGTGGATGATCGCTACCGGACAGTGCGCGTGATGTACCAAAGCCGAACTCACCGAACCCAATAGCGCTCGGTCTACCGCGCCCTGTCCCCGGCATCCCGCTACCAGCAGTTCGGCATCCGTGGAGAGTTCGAGCAGGGCGTGCGTGGGGTAGCGGGAGAGGATCTTGGTCTGTATGTCGAGGCCGCGTGGACTGGTGGCCGCGGCGATCTTGTGGGCATCTTCGATGACCTGTTCCGCGTTCTCCTGCTGCCATCGGGTGTAGTCCTCGATCACGGGCATTGGGATCAACGACGGCGCAGCGACCCCGGTCGACACGGCGGCTGCGGCCGGCACGGTGACGTGTACCAGCGTGAGCGGAATCGTGCGCAGCGCGGCGTCGTGTGCCGCCCAGGCGACTGCCGCGTTCGAGGGTGCCGACCCGTCGACGCCTACGACTATCCCGTGACGCTTCAGATGATGAGCTGACACCGTGGTCTCCTAAGTCGACATCGCGTATGGGTCCATTGAACGTGCTCGCGGTGCCGGCGGCAGGGGCCATTGGTCCCTATCTGGTGAAACCCGATTCCATCAGGGCAGCAGAGACTGCAATTCTTCGACGAATGCCGCGGTTTCGCGCCGGTCACCCGACAGCGGATGAACCAGCAGTGTGGTCACGCCGGCCGCGGCGAACGCGGCCACTCGCTCCTTGACGAATCCCCGCGGCCCCACCAGGGATACCTGGCGCACCAACTCGTCGGGGACCGCCGCGATGGCTTCTGACTTCTTACCTGCCAGGTAGAGGTTCTGGATGTGGTCGGCCACCTCGCCGAACCCGTAGCGGGTGGCCAGGTTGTGGTAGAAATTTCGGCCCCGCGCGCCCATTCCGCCGATGTAGAGCGCCAATTGCGGCTTGGCCCAGGCTAATCGGTCATCGACATCGTCACCGATCGCCAGGCTGGCGCTGGCCATCACGTCGAGCGGGCCCAGCGCCGGATCGCGCTTGGCGGTTCCGGCACGCAGGGCATCCCCCCAGGCCGCGTCGGCCTTCTCCGGATAGAAGAACACCGGCTGCCAACCCTCGGCGATCTCCGCGGTCAGTTCGACGTTCTTCGGCCCCAGTGCGGCGATGGTGATCGGAATGCGTTCCCGAACAGGATGATTGATCAGTTTGAGGGATTTTCCGAGTCCGGTGCCGCGATCGGCCGCCAGCGGAACCTGGTAGTGCTTCCCGGTGTAGCTGAGGCGCTCGCGCCGCCAGACCTGGCGGCATATCTCGATGACCTCGCGGGTGCGGCCGAGTGGCGCGTCGAACGGCACCCCGTGAAAGCCCTCCACGACCTGTGGGCCCGACGTGCCCAGACCCAGCCGGAACCGACCGCCGGACACATAGTCGAGACCCGCGGCCGTCATCGCCATGAGCGAGGGAGTGCGGGTGTAGATCGGAACGACGCCGGTGCCCAACTCGATCCGCGACGTTCGGGCTGCCAGAAACCCCAGTTGGCTGATTGCGTCGTAGGAGTATGCCTCGGCGACCAAAGCGATATCGATGCCGATCTTTTCGAGTTCGACGACGTCGTCGACGGCATCGAGGAATCCGCCGGCGTAGCTGAGAAAGATGCCGGTTCGCATGGGCTGCTGCATGCACCAGGTATACACCCGCCCGGGCTACGGGTTCAGCAGCGCAACCACCTTGTCCTGCAGATCCACCGGATCGGCGGCGAACGGATCCAGCACCGGCGCTTTCGGCAGGTCGGCCTCGGGGTCGGCGAAGTCCTTGAACTCCTTTTCTCCGGCGAGGAGGTAGAGCAGGTAGCCCGTGAGTAGAGCTCGAACAGTCTTTTGTGAGGCGCGGTCCGGCCCGGGCAGCCCGACGACCGAAGCCAGGCGACGCCCCTCGGCCAGGCCTCCGGACTGGGACTTGGGGGTGCTGCGCAGCGTGGCGGTCTTCCACACTCGCGACAGCTCCACGGCATCGGACTGCAGCGTCATGGGATCCCCGGGGTTCATCAGAATCAGGCCGGGCACCTGCAGCGTCGCCGCCGGCTGCTCAGCGGATGGCCGGGTGGTCGTTGGGTACGCGGCGAACACCGCCTTCGGCTTGACCGCCATACCCGCGGCCGCGAACACCGCCGCTGATGCCCCGAAGCCGTGACCTGCGACGCCAAGTTTGGCCGGGTGCACGCTGATATCACCGGTGCCCAGCCGCACGCCGGCGACGATATCGCAGGCCGTGCCCAGGTCGTAGGCGAGATTGAGCACCGACGGCGCCAGCCCCGTCTCGGTGTTGGCCGCGGCGGCCACGATGCCCCACGACGCCAGATGCTCCAGCGTTCCGTAGTAGCGGTGCGCCGGTGTGACCCAGTCGTGAGCGAACGCCACAGCGGGCAGATTCTTGCCGGCGGCGGGGGTGTAGACGACCCCTGGGAGCCCGGCAAAAGCCAGGTCACCGCGCATCACTCGGTGTGGGCCACGATGGGTCAACGCGGCATAGAGCTTCCTCGTTCGGGCCACTCGATGACCGTAGTACAACGAGAGTGGAGGTGTCCCTGCACTACGCTGGTCGGCTATGTGCGGAATCGTGGGCTACGTCGGGCACCGGCCTGCCTGCGGCATCGTCATCGACGCGCTTCGCCGGATGGAGTACCGCGGGTACGACTCGGCCGGCGTTGCTCTGGTCGACGGCCGGGGCGGGCTTACCGTCTTCCGCAAGGCAGGTCGCCTGGCCAATCTTGAGGCTGCCCTCGCTGAGGCTGGGGCCGACAACCTCATCGGATCCACCGGGATAGGGCACACCCGCTGGGCGACCCACGGCAGGCCCACCGACCGCAACGCCCACCCGCACCGGGATGCGACCGGAAAGGTCGCGCTGGTTCACAACGGCATCATCGAGAACTTCGCCGCTCTGCGTGCTGAGCTTGAGGGTGTGGGGGTGGAGTTCGCCAGCGATACCGACACCGAAGTCGCGGTCCACTTGGTCGCGCGTGAGTACGCGCTCGGTGAGACGGCCGGCGACTTCCCGGCCTCGGTACTGGCGGCGTTGCGCAGGCTGGAGGGCCATTTCACGGTGGTCTTCGTCCATGCCGACGACCCCGGAACGATCGTCGCCGCTCGGCGGTCCACGCCCCTGGTGCTCGGAATCGGCGAGGGGGAGATGTTCGTTGGCTCCGATGTCGCGGCGTTTATCGAGCACACCCGCGAGGCCGTCGAGCTGGGCCAGGACCAGGCCGTCGTCGTTACTGCGGACGGCTACCGAATCACCGACTTCGCCGGCAATCCGGACCATGCTTCGGCCCGGCCTTTTCACGTCGACTGGGACGCCTCGGCCGCTGAGAAGGGCGGCTACGAATTCTTCATGCTCAAGGAGATCGCCGAGCAGCCGGCTGCTGTCTCCGACACCCTGTTGGGCCACCTCATCGACAACCGTATCGTTCTCGACGAACAGCGCCTTTCCGATCATGCCCTGCGCGAGATCGACAAGGTTTTCGTGGTCGCCTGCGGTACTGCGTATCACTCCGGGCTGGTGGCCAAGTATGCGATCGAGCACTGGACCCGGCTGCCGGTGGAGGTCGAGCTGGCCAGCGAGTTCCGCTACCGCGACCCGGTTCTGGACAGCAACACGCTGGTGGTGGCGATTTCGCAGTCCGGTGAGACCGCGGACACGCTCGAGGCGGTGCGGCACGCCAAAGAACAGAAGGCCAAGGTTCTTGCCATCTGCAACACCAACGGCAGCCAGATTCCGCGGGAATGCGATGCGGTGCTCTACACCCGGGCCGGACCGGAGATCGGGGTGGCGTCCACCAAGACGTTTCTGGCGCAGATCGCTGCCAGTTACCTTGTCGGACTGGCCCTTGCGCAGGCGCGCGGCACCAAGTACGCCGACGAGGTCACCCGCGTTTACCGCGATCTGGAGGCGATGCCGGACCTGATCTCCCGCGTGCTGGCCAATCTGGATCAGGTCACGGAATTGGCGAAGCAGCTCGCCGCGTCGCCCACGGTGCTGTTCCTCGGCCGCCACGTCGGCTACCCGGTGGCGCTCGAAGGTGCGCTAAAGCTCAAGGAGCTGGCCTACATTCACGCCGAGGGTTTCGCCGCCGGCGAGCTCAAACACGGGCCGATAGCCCTCATCGAGGATGACCTGCCGGTGATCGTCGTGATGCCGTCGCCACAGAACGCGGCGCTGCTGCACTCCAAGTTGCTGTCGAATATCCGGGAGATTCAGGCCCGCGGGGCCGTGACGGTCGTCATAGCCGAGGAGGGTGACGACACGGTACGGCCCTATGCCGACCACCTCATCGAAATACCCACGGTACCAGTACTTCTGCAACCGTTGCTCTCGACCATTCCGCTGCAGGTGTTCGCCGCCGGCATTGCTCAGGCCCGCGGATTCGACGTCGACAAGCCGCGCAATCTGGCGAAGTCCGTTACCGTCGAGTAGTGAATGCGGTATTTCTACACAGCCGATGAGATACGGGCCGCCGAGGCTCCGCTGCTGGCGTCCCTGCCCGACGGCGGGTTGATGCGTCGGGCCGCCTTCGGCCTGGCTACCGTGATCGCCCGTGAGCTCGGGACGGTCAGTGGTTCTGTGCTGTGTGCGGTCGTCGGCTCCGGCGACAACGGCGGCGACGCCCTGTGGGCCGCGACGTTCCTGTGCCGCCGGGGCGCCCGAGCCGCGGCAATCCTGCTGAATCCCGAACGTGCGCATCGTAAGGCGCTCCTAGCGTTCCTGCGTGCCGGCGGCCAGATTGGCCAAAGCCTGCCCACAGCAACCGATCTAGTGATCGACGGTGTCGTGGGAATCTCCGGATCCGGTCCACTGCGAGCCAACGCGGCAGGCGTCTTCGGTGCGGTCGAAGCGGCCGGCATCCCGGTCGTTTCCGTCGATCTACCCAGTGGCGTCGATGTGCATACCGGTGCCGTCGACGGCCCACACGTCACACCCGCCGTCACCGTGACCTTCGGCGGGCTCAAGCCCGTCCACGCCCTGCGGCCCGGTGGCCGCGTGGAGTTGATCGACATCGGGCTGGATCTACCGCCGAGCCGCCTGGTGGGATTCGACGCCGATGACGTGGCCACCCGCTGGCCGGTACCCGGGCCCGCCGACGACAAGTACACCCAGGGAGTCACCGGGGTGATGGCTGGGTCGGTGACCTACCCGGGTGCCGCGGTACTGTGCACCGGGGCGGCCGTGGCCGTTACCTCGGGCCTGGTCCGCTATGCGGGAAGCGCTGGGCAACAGGTGCTTTCGCGATGGCCGGAGGTGATCGTCACGCCCGATCACGCGACTGCGGGCCGAGTCCAGGCCTGGGTCGTCGGGCCGGGCCTGGGCACCGGCCAGAACGCAGCGGCAGCGTTGCGCTTCGCGTTGGACAGCGACATTCCGGTGATCGTCGATGCCGACGGCCTGACGTTGTTGGCCGCGCATCCCGAGCTGGTCGAGGGCCGGAAGGCGCCGACGGTCCTGACCCCGCACGCCGGCGAGTTCGCTCGACTGGCCGGGTCACCCCCCGGTGCGGACCGGGTCGGCGCCACTCGCCGGTTGGCCGATCAGCTGGGCGTCACCGTATTATTGAAGGGCAACGTCACAGTGATTGCCGAGCCGCAGGGCACGGTGTACTTGAACGCCGCCGGTCAGTCGTGGGCGGCCACCGCCGGTTCCGGTGACGTCCTGTCCGGGATCATCGGCGCACTGTTGGCCGCTGGCCTGGCGCCCGGCGAGGCCGCGGCTGCATCAGCTTTCGTCCATGCCCGGGCCGCTGACCTGTCCGCGCGCCACCCCGGACCGGCACCCGTCCCGACATCTGCCTCGCGAATACTTGCCCATCTGCGAGCAGCGCTCGCTTCCATCCTCTAGAAAGAGATTCATGCCCAACGTTTCCCGCCAGACATCGCTGACCCCGTCCTACACCGGCCGGCTGTTCACAACGCCGCTGCCCGCCCTGCGGCTTCCCGACGAGTCGATGCCCGCCGAGCAGACCTACCAGTTCATTCACGACGAGCTGATGCTGGACGGCAGCTCCCGGCTCAACCTGGCGACCTTCGTGACGACATGGATGGATCCCGAGGCGGGCCGGCTCATGTCGGAGACCTTCGACAAGAACATGATCGACAAAGACGAATACCCGGTCACCGCCGCCATCGAGCAGCGCTGCGTCTGCATGGTCGCCGATCTGTTTCACGCCGAGGGCCTTCGCGACGACGACCCCACAAAGGCCGTCGGGGTGTCCACCGTCGGGTCCAGCGAGGCGGTGATGCTGGCCGGTCTGGCGCTGAAGTGGCGGTGGCGGGAGAAACTGGAGAAGGCGGGCCAGGACTGGCGCTCGCGCACCCCGAACCTGGTCATGGGGTCCAACGTGCAGGTGGTCTGGGAGAAGTTCTGCCGTTATTTCGACGTCGAGGCCCGCTACCTGCCGATGGAACATGATCGCTACGTCATCACCCCGGAGCAGGTCCTCGGCGCCGTCGATGAGGACACCATCGGTGCGGTCGCGATCCTGGGCACCACCTTCACCGGCGAGCTGGAGCCGGTTGCGGATATCTGCGCGGCCCTGGACAAGCTCGCCCATGGCGACGGGACGACGAAGGGGCCCGACGTTCCGGTGCACGTCGATGCCGCCAGCGGTGGTTTCGTGGTGCCGTTCCTGCATCCCGATGTGAGGTGGGATTTCCGGCTGCCGCGGGTGGTGTCGATCAACGTCAGTGGACACAAATACGGCCTGACCTATCCCGGTATCGGGTTCGTGGTCTGGCGTGGCCCCGAGCATCTGCCGGAGGACCTGGTGTTTCGGGTGAACTACCTGGGCGGCAACATGCCGACGTTCACGCTGAACTTCTCTCGCCCGGGCAATCAGGTGGTCGGCCAGTACTACAACTTTCTGCGGTTGGGCCGCCAGGGCTATGCCCAGGTGATGAGGTGTCTGTCGGACACCGCGCAATGGTTGTCCCGCGAGCTCGGCGAAATGTCCGGACCGGACGGTAAACGAATATTCCACGTGATCTCTGACGGATCGAAAATTCCGGTGGTGGCTTTCAGGCTGGTCGAGGGAATCAAGTACACGGTGTTCGACGTTTCCGCGCTGCTACGCAGTTACGGCTGGCAGGTGCCCGCGTACACAATGCCCGAGGGTGCCAGCGATATCGCCGTGCTGCGGGTGGTGGTGCGCGAGGGGTTCTCGGCGAACATGGCGCGCGCACTGCGTGACGACCTGAGGGATGTGCTTGCCAAGCTGGGCAAGGCCGACATCGGTGGCTTCGCCAGCGAGGAGCATTTCGCCCACTGACCCGCGACTGGGACAATCGGGTGCAGTGATCAACACCGCCAACCCCACCCCTAACGTGCCGAGGGCGCTGCCCACGGCGTCAGTCGACCTCGACGCCATCGCACACAACGTGGCTACCCTGCGCGAACACGCAGGATCAGCTGCGGTGATGGCCGTGGTGAAAGCAGACGGCTACGGCCACGGCGCCACCCCGGTGGCGCGGGCCGCGCTGGCCGCGGGGGCCGCGGAGTTGGGCGTCGCAACCCTCGACGAGGCGTTGGCGCTGCGCCGCGACGGCATCACCGGACCCGTGTTGGCTTGGTTGCACACACCGCACACCGACTTCGCGCCCGCGCTGCGGGCCGATGTCGAGGTCGCCGTTTCCTCAGAACGCGAGGTCGACGACGTCGTCGCCGCGGCCCGGCGCACGGGTCACACCGCGACGGTCACCATCAAGGCGGACACCGGCCTGAACCGCAACGGGGTGGGGGAGGCCGACTATCCGGCGGTCCTGGCGGCCCTGACCCGGGCGCACGCCGATGGCGCGGTGCGGGTGCGCGGGATCATGTCGCACCTGGTGTACGGCGACGAGCCCGATCATGCGTTCAACGACCTGCAAGCGCAGCGGCTGACCGGCCTGGTGGCCCTTGCGAGTGCGCAGGGGATCCGATTCGACGTGGTGCACCTCAGCAATTCGCCCGCGGTCCTGACGCGTCCCGATCTGGCCTTCGACATGGTTCGCCCAGGCATCGCGGTGTACGGCCTGAACCCGCTGCCCGGACGTGGCGATATGGGGTTGCGTCCGGCGATGACGGTGACCTGCCCGGTCGCGATGATCCGGCCGCTGAAGGCAGGAGAGGGGGTGTCCTACGGGCACAACTGGATCGCCAAGCGCGATACGACGGTTGCGTTGATCCCGGCCGGCTATGCAGACGGTGTCTTTCGAAGCCTTTCCGGTCGCATCGAGGTGTCGATCAACGGGCGGCGCTATGCAGGTGTCGGTCGCATCTGCATGGATCAGTTCGTGGTGGATCTCGGTCCCGGCCCGACCGACGTCGCGGTCGGAGACACCGCGATCCTGTTTGGTCCCGGTGTCGACGGGGAGCCGACCGCGCAGGACTGGGCGGAATCGCTGGGCACCATCAACTATGAGATCGCCACCAGCCCGCGGGGGCGCATCGTCCGCAAGTATCAGGGTGGAGGTGAATTCAGGTGAAGTCTCGAGCTGGATGGTTGGCCGGTGTGGCGGGGGCGTCCGCCGTCGGCACCGCCGCCGGGGCCTCGGTGGCCCGCTCGCTGCGCCGCCGAGTCACCGATGACGACCCGCACTGCACCGAGGATTTTGAGCTACTCGACGTCGACCGCAGCTGCGTGGTCACCACACCCGACGGGGTTCCGCTCGCAGTGCGCGAGGTAGGGCCCGAGGACGCGCCGCTGACCGTGGTGTTCGCCCATGGATTCTGTCTGCGCATGGGTTCGTTTCACTTCCAGCGGGCCCGGCTGTCCGAGCAGTGGGGGCCGCAGGTGCGCATGGTCTTCTATGACCAGCGCGGTCACGGCCGGTCCGGTGCGGCCTCGCCGGATACCTACACGGTGGAACAACTCGGTCAGGATCTCGAGAGCGTGCTGGCCGTGATGGCTCCGCGTGGTCCCGTCGTCCTGGTCGGTCATTCGATGGGGGGTATGACGGTGCTGTCCCACGCCCGTCAATACCCGCAGCGGTACCCGGCCCGGGTCGTCGGCGCGGCGTTGATTTCCTCTGCGGCAGAGGGGGTATCACGTTCCCCGTTGGGTGAGATCCTGAAGAACCCGGCGCTGGAGGCGGTGCGCTTCTCGGCCCGCTACGCGCCGAAGCTGGTGCACCGCAGCCGCGGCGCGGCACGCTCGGTGATCGGTCCGATTCTGCGGGCGGCGTCCTACGGCGACGAGAAGATCAGCCCGAGCGTGGTGGAGTTCTCCGAGCGGATGATGCACGACACCCCGATTGCCACGTTGGTGGAGTTCCTACACGCGCTCGAGGTGCACGATGAGACCGAAGGCCTGAGGACGCTGAAGAGGGTGCCGACGCTCGTCGCCTGCGGTGACCACGACCTGCTCACTCCGCTGGACTATTCCGAGGAGATGGCCGCCGCGCTCCCGAAGGCGGAGCTGGTAATCGTTTGCGGGGCAGGCCACCTGGTTCAGCTGGAGCGGCCAGATATCATCGATGACGCGTTGGTCCGACTTGTCGAGCGGGCTACCCCGTCGAAGCTCGTCGCGCTGACCCGCCGGGTGCGGGACCGGGTCCGGCCCTATGGATGAGCGCTCGGGCACCGCTGAACTGTCCACCCCGGACGACACCATGGCACTGGGCGCCAGGTTGGGGCGCGGACTTGAGGCCGGCGATGTCGTCGTGCTGTCCGGTCCGCTGGGAGCTGGGAAGACGTTACTTGCCAAGGGGATTGCGAAGGCGATGGACGTTGACGGACCGGTGATCTCGCCGACGTTCGTGCTGGCCCGCGTGCACCGCCCGCGCCGCGCGGGTGCGCCGGCAATGGTGCATGTCGATCTCTACCGGCTGCTCGATCAGGCCTCGGTCGACCTAGTCGGCGAGCTGGACTCGCTGGACCTCGACACCGATCTCGAGGACGCGGTGGTAGTCGTGGAATGGGGCGAAGGGATCGTTGAACGGCTATCGGAAAGCCACCTGGACATTCGGCTGGAGCGGGCGCCGGACACCGATGTCCGCACCGCCATCTGGCAGTGGAGCCGGCCGTGAGCACGCTGGCCCTGACCATCGACACGGCGACACCCGCGGTCACGGCGGGTGTCGTGCGTCTTGACGGTGATGTCATCGAAGTTCTTGCCGAGCGGGTGACCCTCGACGCCCGCGCGCACGCGGAGCGCCTTACCCCCAATGCCCTTGGCGCGCTGAACGACGCCGGGGTAGCCGTCGGTCAGCTCGACGTCGTCGTCGTGGGTTGCGGGCCCGGACCGTTCACCGGGCTACGGGTGGGTATGGCCACAGCGTCCGCGTTCGGGCATGCTCTCGGCGTCCCGGTACGTGGGGTGTGCAGCCTCGACGCGATCGCGGTCGGCACTGCCAAGGATGTGCTGGTGGTCACCGACGCGCGGCGCCGCGAGGTGTATTGGGCGCGTTATCGCGACGGTGTGCGGGTCGACGGCCCCGCGGTCAGCGCAGCCGCCGACGTGCCCGGCGGGGCCGACGCCATCGCCGGATCTCCCGAGCACACCGCCTTGTTCGATCTCGTGGTTCTCCCGCAGGTCCACCCCGGTGCGGCAGGCCTCGTCGGTGCGGTGCCGAATTGGGCGGCTGAGCCCGAGCCCCTGCTCCCGCTGTATTTGCGCCGCCCCGATGCCAAGCCTCGGGCGGCACCGCGATGAACGCTCGATACGGGCCGCTGAGACCTGCCGACGCGGCCCGCTGTGCGGAACTGGAAGCCCAATTGTTCGAGGGGGATGACCCCTGGCCGGAGCGGGCGTTCCTGGCCGAGCTGGCGGGTAAACACAACCATTATGAGGGAGCGTGGGTAGCGGACAAGCTGGTGGGTTATGCAGGCATCGCTCGGCTCGGCCGGATCAAGCCCTACGAGTACGAGATTCATACCATCGGTGTCGACCCTGCCCACCAAGGTCAGGGCATCGGTAGGGAGCTACTTGGGCGGATGATCGAATTCGCCGGTAGTGGAACGATTTTCCTCGAGGTGCGTACCGACAATGCGGTCGCCATCGCCCTGTACGAGAATCACGGCTTCAGCAGGGTGGGTGTGCGCAAGCACTACTATCGCGTCAGCGGCGCGGATGCCTACACCATGAAACGGGAGTGGCGATGATCGTCCTGGCCATCGAGAGTTCCTGCGACGAAACGGGTGTCGGCATCGCCGAACTCGCCGACGACGGCACCGTTTCGCTGCTCGCGGACGAGGTGGCGTCGAGTGTGGACGAGCATGCCCGCTACGGCGGGGTCGTCCCCGAGATCGCCTCCCGGGCGCATCTGGAGGCTCTGGGGCCGACGATGCGCCGGGCTCTGGCGGCCGTCGGCATCGACCGGCCCGACGTCGTCGCGGCCACCATCGGGCCCGGGCTGGCCGGGGCGCTGCTGGTCGGAGTTGCTGCGGCCAAGGCATATTCGGCGGCATGGCAGGTGCCGTTTTACGCCGTCAACCATCTGGGTGGCCATTTGGCCGCCGACGTGTTCGACCACGGTCTGCTGCCGGAGAGCATCGGCTTGCTGGTCTCGGGTGGGCATACGAGCCTGCTGCACGTGCGTTCGCTGGGTGAGCCGATCGTCGAATTGGGTTCCACCGTCGACGATGCCGCCGGTGAGGCTTACGACAAGGTGGCCCGGCTGCTCGGTTTGGGATATCCGGGCGGTAGGGCGCTCGATGAACTCGCCCACACCGGCGATCCCGACGCGATCGTGTTCCCGCGGGGCATGACCGGGCCGCGCGACAACCCGTATGCGTTCAGTTTCTCGGGTCTGAAGACTGCCGTGGCCCGTTACGTCGAACGTCATCCGGACGCGTCCCAGGCCGACGTCGCGGCGGGTTTCCAGGAGGCGGTGGCCGATGTGCTGACCGCCAAGGCGGTGCGGGCGGCGGGCGAACTGGGGGTGTCGACACTGCTGATCGCCGGCGGGGTCGCGGCGAACTCACGGCTGCGGAAAGTGGCTGCGCAGCGGTGCGCCGCGGCCGGGTTGACACTGCGGATCCCGCGACCGCGGCTGTGCACCGACAACGGCGCCATGATCGCCTCCTATGCCGCACACCTGATCGCTGCTGGGGCGGCACCGTCGCCACTGGATGTGGCCAGCGACCCAGGTCTGCCGGTCGTGCTGGGGCAGGTGCACAACGGTGCGGGTTAAGCGTGCCGGGGTGGGTGTTTCCCAGGGTTTGTGATGCGCGTACCCGACGTCGAGGCGATCGAGGACGCCGTAAATGGAGTCCCACTCCAGGCTGCTCGGCTGACAGCACGGGGCGGCTGGGTCAGGCTGCTCCGCCTGGATCTCCCGGGACTATCCCTCACCGTCGGTTCCTTCGATTTCCCGCTGATGACGTTCGGCGAAGTGTTTCCGCAGACGGTCACGATCGCCATACCGCTGTCCGGGGGCGAAGGCAGTTGGAACGGAGTCGACCTGGACGACCGCTCACTGTGGTCCTATGCCCCGGGTTCTGAGCACGAGGGGGTTGCTAGGTGGGCGCCACCGTTCGCAGCCATCACCTTGCCCGCCGACGAGTATCTCGGTGGTCAGACCAACGAGACGGTTGCGGTCCGATCGGGCGATGAAGTCGCCCGGCTCGGCACATTATTGCGGACCGTTGCCGTTGGCATTCAAGCTCAGACGGTCATCCCCGGTTCGATGCCGTCGCTGGAGAGGGATATTCGCGAGGCGCTTACCGAGGCCGTCCTGGGACCGGTGCCCGAACAACCCAGGCTCGGTGCCTCGGCGCGAATCGTCAGGTCGTGCATCGAGGGGGCCGACCAGCTCGGTCCGAATCCCCGAGTGGCCACCATGGCAGAGACCCTCGGCGTGTCCGACCGGTGGATCAGGGCCGCGTTCCGAAAGGAATACGGACTGCCGCCGTCGGACTTTTTCCACATTCGCAATCTCCACCACGCGCGCCGCGACCTATGCCTGGGAACACGGTGTGACACCACGGTCGCCGAAGTGGCCACAAGATGGGGGTTTTGGCATTTGGGCCGCTTCTCCGGGACGTATCAACAGCGCTTCGGCGAATACCCCGCGCAGACACTGCGACGCGATCCCCGGTGACTTCCGATTTTGGATAGCCGCAGCCGCGCGGGTTGACGATTGTTAGAGTGGACCTCATCTCACGACGCTCATCTGGAGGAGCGATGACCCAACCGAGCAATCCCTACGGCCCCCGGCCCGGTGGCGGCATCAGCCTGCCTGACTACTACCGCCCGATGCCGTCGATCAACAATCGCAACTTCTATTCGCCGGGAACCGAACTCTTACCCGAGGGCGAGATGCGCATCAGCATCCTGGGCAGCACGCCCTGGCCGCCGACCCGCACTCAGGCGGGCACCTGCATCCTCGTCGAATGCGGCAACGGCCAGCCCCAACCGCGACGGTTCTTCTTCGACATGGGCAATGGCAGCGTGAAGAACGCGCTGGCCATGCAGGTGCCGCCGATGTTCATCAACGACATTTTCATCAGCCACCTGCACGGCGATCACTACGCCGATCTGCCCTACATGTACCCGTTCACCGCGTGGGCCGGGCGGTGGCAGCCGCTGCGCCTGTACGGACCTTCCGGGGCCACACCGGAGTTGGGCATCAAGCACATGGCCAAGCACATGCGAGAGATGCTGCGCTGGCACGAGGAGAACTTCCTGCACGCGACCATCTCGGCCGGCTACGAGATGGACGTCACCGAATTCGACTGGAAGGACGAGAACGGGGTCTGCTACGACCGGGACGGCATCAAGGTGCGGCACTGGCCGCGGTCCCACGTCAAGGACGGCGCCTCGGCGTACCGTCTCGACTGGGAGGACGCCGGGTTGTCGGTGGTATGGACCGGCGATGGTCGTCCCGACGAGAAGACCGAGAAGTACTCGGCCGGCTGCGACGTATTCATCACCGAGGGCCAGATCGACACACCCGGTTTGATGTCGCTGAAATTCGGTGTCCCCGAAGAACTGGCGAAGTACACGATCGACTCGTGGCACACGATGTACTACGCGGCGGGTTATCTGATGGACAAGGTCCAGCCGCGGCTCGGCATGATCGTGCACTACGAAGCCGGCGGGGCCGCCCTGGACGCGGAATCGGTTGCCGAAGTCCGGGCGAACTACAAGGGGTTGTTCCAGTTCGGCGGCCCCGACGTCCAAGTCGTCAATGTGACGAAGGACGCCATCTGGTCGCGCGAGGCTGCGCTTCCCGACGGTGCCGCGATCGCGTCGCTCGACCCACGGTGGCTGCTGCCCAAGCCGCTGCCGTCAGAGATGGAACTGCCCCGGCCCGAGCTTCCGCGCGAGGAACAACAGGAGCAGTTCCTGCGGGACATGGAGATCGATCCGCACAAGTACTACCCACCCGACGCGGATCGGGATCCGGTGCAGGTCTGGCCCGAGGAAGGATTCCGGATCAATCCGCGCGAGATGCTGCGCGCGCAGGGTGTCGATCCCGATGAGCCCTGAGATGGGCCCGTCGGCGCCCATGGCCGTCGGGCTGGCGCCCATTCCGCTGACGATCCTGACCGGGTTCCTCGGGGCCGGAAAGACCACGCTGTTGAACCGGCTTCTCACCGGACAGCGGGACGTCCGCCTCGCAGTCCTGGTCAACGACTTCGGATCGATCAATATCGACGCCGAGCTGGTGGTCGATGTGGCCGATGACATGATCAGCCTGGCCAACGGCTGCGTGTGTTGCGAGATTCGTGACGATCTGCTCGGAGCTGTGCAGCGTCTCGTCGAGTCGGCGAATCCTCCCGAACACATCGTGCTGGAAGCCAGTGGCGTTGCCGACCCTGCCAGCATCTGGGCTACGTTCGCGGGTTCCCAGCGACCCGACTGGGTGCGGCTGGACGGCGTCACCTGCGTGGTCGACACCGAGCAGATCTTCACCCACCTCGACGACGCCCCCGCCCTGTTGATGCTCAAGGCCCGCCAGATCGGTTTCGCCGATCTGGTCGTGCTCAACAAGATCGATCTGGCCGGACCCGCCACCGTGGCCTGGGTACGGCGGTGGATCGACACGATGATGGATCGGGTTCGCGTGGTCGAGGCTGAACATGCCCAAGTTCCACTCGAGATTCTCCTCGGCGTGCGTCGCGACGAACCCGAGGTCGTCCGGCGGGCCGAAGGACAGGGACACCGAAAGCAGTTCAGGACGTGGACTTTTCAGACGGACCGGCCCTTTGATGCCCAGTCGCTGCAGGAGATGATTCGCCGCGACCTACCCAGTGAGGTTTACCGCTGCAAGGGATTCGTGCGCCTGGCCGGAGATGGGCCGGAGCGGATGCTGCTGCAGGCGGTCGGGCGGCGCTCCGAGCTCATCCCCGCCGCGACACGGGTGCCGGTGAAGCAGAGCGAGGTTGTGGCGATAGGAACCGCAGCACTGGACCCCAATCGGCTGCAACAGTTGTTCGAAGATTGTCTTGTGAGTCGAGACTGAAGGAAGCCCGCCCCAGCAGTGACGCTGCTAAGACGCAGCGAATTCGTGTCCGGAATGACCCGCACTCACCGGTACGGCGGGCACTCCAGCGCACCCTGGCCTTGAGTGCTAGCACTCGAATGTATAGAGTGCTAGGTGGCAGTCGGTCCAACCCCGTGTCGGCACCCGCGACGACGGCGCGAGGGCGGCCACCGGCCGCCGAGTTCATCCATCAACATCAGTGAAGGGGCTCCATCGTGGCGAGCGTGAACATCAAGCCACTCGAGGACAAGATCCTCGTACAGGCCAACGAGGCCGAGACCACGACCGCTTCCGGTCTGGTCA
>JAHZJB010000081.1 GCA_022601135.1 Actinomycetes bacterium
ACGAGATCGGCGAACTGGGCGGTCAACGTCTCGGACACCCCGACCGGTGTGGCATTGGTCAGCACCGCTATCGCCACATCGGCCGATGGCAGCAGCAGAAGATTGGTGCCCGCACCCAACTGGAATGCTCCCGAGTGGCTGATCTGCTGCCGGGCCGCTGACGTTGTCCCCACGTTGAACCCGAAGCCGTAGAAGCCTGATCTCATCGCCGGTTCGGTTGCCCGGCTCGACACGCTCTGTGGGGTAAGTGCAGGCAGGAGTGCCTCCGGCTGGACGATCTGCCTCCCCTGGTACTTACCGTTGGCCAGCATCATGGTCAGCCACTTCGCCAGGTCGTTGATCGAGCTGCTGATCCCGCCCGCAGGAGATTGAGCCTGCGGGTTGCGCACGTAGTCCGGTGTGTACTTGCCGTCGGTGCGGGTATGGCCGACGGCACGGTTCCTGCGCACCATGAAGTCGTCGAACCGAGAACTCGTCGCCGACATCCCCAACGGCCCGTAGAGCACCCGCTGACTGAGGTCCTCCCACGACTCATTCGCCGCAGCCGCGACGGCCTCGGCGGCAGAGGTGAGCCCGAAGTTGGTGTAGGCATAGGAAACCCGGAACGGGTCCAGCGGGAATTCCCGCAGCTTCTCCAGCACCAGTCGGCGGTCATAGCCCAGATCCTCCAGCAGGTCCCCTGCGTGGTCGGGCAGTCCGGAACGATGTGCGTACATGTCTCCGACCGTGACCATCTTCGTGACGGCGGGGTCCGACAGCGCAAACCAGGGCAGTTCGTCAACGATGGGTGTGTCCCAGCTGATTGCGCCTTGGCCGACCTGGTGCGCGACGACCGTGGCGCCCAAAGGTTTGGACAGCGACGCCAGCTGAAAGACGGTATCGGGGTCTACCTGGTTCCCGGGCTCGTCGGGAAGTTGGGTGTTCTTAACGCCGAAACCTTTGGCGTATACAGTTTTTCCCCCGTGTACAACGGTAATCGCCAGCCCGGGGATTCCTGACTTTGCCATCAGGTCCTGGGCCATCTCGTCGAGTTTGGCGACGGCGTTCCCGACGGCATTCTCGGGCAGCGGAAGCGCGGACACCAAGGGTGGCGGGGCCGCGGAGAACTGGCCGACCGAAGGCGAGGCCGGTGCCGCGGGGTCGACAGCGTCGACTTTTTCGGCACCACACCCGGCGAGCAGCATGGCCGACATCGCAAGCGCGGCCGCACGGGCCGGTAGGTTCATGGTCAGCACCGTAACCCGTGCGTTCGATCTACATGCGCCACCACGGATCCAATGTCGACTCGTCCGCTTCTGGACCGCCCACGACCCGTTCGCCCGGTATCGGCACCGCGATACGCACCTGTTCGGCCGCGGCGGCGGCGAAAAGGCGCTCGGCCGGCTCGGCCCACGGGTGCGGCGCCAGGCGAAACGTGGCCCAGTGGATCGGCACCATCAGGCTGCGGTCCGCCTCGGCCAGATCCAGGTGTGCCCGCACGGCGTCCTCGGGGTTCATGTGGATATCGGAGAACGCCGGATGGTAGGCACCGATAGGCAGCAGCGTCAGATCGAAGGGCCCGTACTCGGCACCGATCTCGGTGAAGCTCTTGGTATAGCCGGTGTCCCCGCCGAAGAAGGCGCTGTGCGCCGGTCCGGCAACCACCCAGGACGCCCAGAGCGTGGCGTCACGCGCGAACAGTCGGCCGGAGAAATGCCGTGCGGGTGTGCAAATCAGCGTCAGCTCGCCGATTCGGTGGCTCTCATGCCAGTCGAGTTCGACGATCCGGCTCTCCGGTATACCCCATTTGCGAAGGTGCGCGCCGATTCCCAGCGGCACGACGAACGGTGCGCGTTGACTGCGGGCCAGGGCCACGACCGTGTCGATGTCGAGGTGGTCGTAGTGGTCGTGGCTGATCAGCACGGCGTCCACCGCGGGCAGCGCTTCCAGCGGCACCGGCACGTCGTGCATCCGCTGGGGGCCCACCGACCGCGAAGGCGAGCAGCGTTGGCTCCAGATCGGGTCGGCCAGCACGCGGAAACCGTCGATCTCGATCAGCACGCTGGAGTGTCCGTACCAATTGGCAGCGGCCGTCGACGGCACCGTGTCCGATGGCGGATGCTCGGCCAGCGGGATAGGACCGGGCGGCTTGCCGAGCGATCCCGCGTTGGCCAGGTCGCGTAGCACCATACGTCGCAGTTCACCATCGAATTTGATGCCGGACGGCGCCTCGAGGTTGCTGAACACTCCGTCGCGGTGGTGTGGCGACCGGTTGGTCACCGCCCCGATCTCGGCCGGCGTGGCGCCCAGGGCCGCCGGGGCACCGTGCAGCGCCCGCAGCATCCAACCGCCGGCCAACAAGGAAGCGGTACCGAACCCGAAGCGCAGCGCCGCCTTGACCACCATCAGGCGCCCTGAAACCTGGCGGGGCGTTTCTCGATGCGCGCCACCTGTGCTTCGATGACGTCCTGGCTGGCCCAGGCGCGCTCGTACAGCTCTTGGTGCGCGGGCCATGGGTCCTCGTAGGCACCGTCGTCGTTGAGTACCCGCTTCGCGTGTTGCAGCGCTAGCGGCGCGAACCCCGCGATCTCGCCGGCCCACGCCTGCGCGTCTGCCAGCGTGCCGACCCGGTTGGCCATTCCCGTCTGTAGCGCGACATCGGCGGTGAGCCGCTCGGCGGCCAGCAGCATTCCCCGCGCGCGGCCGGCCCCGACCAACGAAGTCAATCGACGGATACTCCAGTTATCCAGTGCCAGTCCGTATCTCGCGACGGGGAACTGGAAGTACGCGTCCGGCGCAACGACGCGCAGATCGCAGATCATCGAGAGAATGACGCCGGCCCCGATCGCGGGTCCGTTGATCGCGCCGATGACCGGGACGGGCGCCTGGTCAATCGCGACGTTGAGCGCTTTGGCCTTTTCAGGTAACGCCTCGGCCACACCCGCCGCATCGCTCAGATCCGCGCCCGAGCTGAACACGCGGCCCTGGCCCGTCAGGACGATCGCGCGGACATCGTGGCCAGCGGCGTTCTCGACCTCGACGCGCAGGGCATCGACGAGCTCGACGTTCAGTGCGTTGCGGCGCTCGGGCCGCTGCATCTCCAGCGTCAGCACGTGGCCGACTTGGGTCACTCCAATCATGGGTTCCACCCTAGTTAACCTTTCCCGGTGAGCCGGACAGGTGCCCAAACGCTGCGCGACGTCCTGCTCGACGACGGGTCCTTCCTCAGCTGGGACGAACCGCCGCTCGACGTCGCGACCTCTAGCACATATCGCGGCGAGCTGGCCGCTGCCAGGGCCGCGACCGGGCTCGATGAAGCCGTGGTCACCGGCGAGGGCCGGGTCCTCGGCCGCCGGGTAGCGCTGGTTGCCTGCGAGTTCGACTTCCTTGCCGGGTCGATAGGGGTAGCGGCCGCGGAACGGATCACCGCCGCAGTACGGCGGGCGACCTCCGAAAGGCTGCCTTTGGTGGCCTCGCCGAGTTCAGGCGGAACCCGAATGCAGGAGGGCACCGTGGCGTTCCTGCAGATGGTCAAGATCGCTGCCGCCGTCGAACTGCACAAGCGGGCCCACCTGCCTTACCTCGTCTATCTGCGCCACCCGACCACCGGCGGAGTATTCGCCTCCTGGGGATCGCTTGGCCACGTAACCGCTGCAGAACCCGGCGCGCTGATCGGCTTCCTCGGGCCGCGAGTCTTCGAGCACCTCTATGGCAAGCCTTTCCCGCCGGGTGTCCAGACCGCAGAGAACCTGCAAAGCCACGGAGTCATCGATGCGGTGCTCCCCCTCGATGTGCTGCGGGCCACCCTCGATCGCACGCTCAAGGTCGTCTCCGATGCGCCCGGGAATCCACCTCTGCCACCTCGGGCCGAACGCCTTCCGGACATCCCGGCGTGGCAGTCGGTCCAGATATCGCGACGTTCCGATCGACCCGGTGTCGGCTACCTGTTGCGGCACGGCACCACCGAGCGGGTGCTGCTTTCGGGAACCGGGCTCGGAGAGGCCGCGACCACCGTGCTGGCGCTGGCCAGGTTCGGCGGCCAGCCGGCCGTCATAGTCGGCCAGCAGCGAATCGTGGGGGGGCTCGTCGGCCCGGCTGCGCTGCGGGAGGCGCGCCGCGGCATGGCGCTGGCTGCCAGCCTGAAGCTGCCGCTCGTCCTGGTCATCGACACCGCCGGGCCGGCGCTGTCCGCCGAGGCTGAACAGGGCGGGCTGGCCGGCGAGATCGCCGGATGCCTGGCTGATCTCGTCACGCTGGGCACCCCGACGGTGTCGGTGCTGCTCGGGCAGGGCAGCGGTGGGCCCGCATTGGCGATGGCGCCCGCCGACCGGGTGCTGGCCGCCTTACATGGCTGGCTGGCGCCGCTGCCTCCGGAAGGCGCCAGCGCGATCGTGTACCGCGACGTCGATCACGCGCCGGAATTGGCTGCCGCACAGGGAATTCGATCAGCTGATCTGCTGCGCAACGGCATCGTCGACGCGATCGTGGCCGAACATCCCGACGCTGCCGAAGAACCCGAGAAGTTCACCCGAAGGCTGTCGGACACGGTCGCCGACGAATTGCATCGCCTACGGTCGGTACCCGAAGAGCAACGGCTAACCGCCCGACTCGAGCGCTATCGACGCATCGGTTTGAGCTTCTGACGTTCGGGCTGCGATAGGCGCTGGGTCGGGACGACCGGAGCCGATTCACCGCTCGAGACGCCTGCGTGCTGCACCGAAACATGCTGAGATGGGCGAGCAAAGGCGGGACGGGAAGGTGTCATGTCGCAGGCAGGAATCGAAGATTCTGCAGAGGCCGAGGACCAGTCGTGTGGCGAGCGTTCGGAGCCCCCCGACGCTGAACCGCCCGATCAACTAGTGCCGCCACCGGCGGTGATAGCTAAGGGGATTCGGATGCGCGGGCCGTGGGGCCCGGTCTACGGTCCAGTGGACCTTACTATCCCCACCGGAGGAGTGAGCGTGCTCATCTGCCCGGCGGGCACCGGGCGCGAGGCGCTGCTGATGACGATTGCGGGCCGGATGAAGCCGAAATCCGGCGAGTTGACGGTGCTTGGCGCGAAGCGTGCGAAAGACATCTTCGCGCGGTGCGGGTTGGCCGGTATCGATGGAATCGACGTGGTGTCGGAGTCCGTGACTGTCCGCGACTTGATTACCGAACAGCTGCGTTGGGATTCCTCCTGGTACCGGTTCGTCGGGCAGGCAGGTAAGACCGAGTTGGCCGCGGTGTGTGCACCCGTGTTCGGCGATGTGCCGCTACCGCCGCTGATGGAGTACTTCGAGCAACTCTCCGAGCTGGACCAGCTGCTGTTGCGAGTCGCCTTGGCCAACACGAAACGGCCCCCGCTGTTGGTGATCGGGAACCTCGACTTCGTCACCAGTGACGTCAACCGAGACGTTCTCATCGACCGGCTGATAGAGCTCGGCCGCACCCAGACGATCGTGACGGTGACAGTCAACGGGGTGGCCGGGCACGCCGTTCGCGCCCAGATTCCCGTCCCCAACACCGACCGTGCCGTACTGATGCAATCGAAGAAAGGCAAGGAGTAGCGATGCTTGCCGCTCTGTCACTTGGTACCGATATCAAGCGGTACACGCGAGGCATCCCGCCGCGAATCGCGCTGCTGACCGTCATCCTGATGCCGCTGCTGTACGGGGCGATGTACCTGTGGGCATTCTGGGATCCTTTCGGTCACGTAAACAAGGTGCCGGTGGCGCTCGTCAACCAAGACACCGGAACCCAATCCCAGGGCAAGGACATCCGGGCCGGGGACGAGGTAGCTCAGGCGCTCCTCGACTCCCATGAGCTGGACCTGCACCTGGTTTCGAGCACCGAGGCAGCCGACGGCCTGGCTCACGGCCGGTACTACTTCGCCATCACGATTCCTTCTGATTTCAGCGCCGACATCGTCTCTCCTTCGAGCGACGACCCGACGCCGGCCAAGCTCCGATTCACGTTCAACGACTCGAACAGCTATATCGGTTCGATCATCGGGCAAAACGTAGCGCGAGCGGTGATCAACAACGTCAACGCCAGTGTTGGGGAGCAGACCGTCGTCACCGTATTGGAGGGGCTCACCGATGCCGGCGTCGGTCTGACCAAAGCGGCCGACGGCGCCGGACAGCTGGCGGACGGGTTGGACACCGCGCGGGACGGCTCCGCGCAACTCGCCGATGGCACCCGTCAGCTGGCGTCGAGTGTGGATAAGGCGACCGGACCGTTGATTGACGTATTGAGCCGGATGGAAAGACTGCAGCTGGATCCCGAGGTGATCGGGCTCACGGCCCAGCGCCTCAGCGGCGTCGTAGCTTCTACCGCCGACCGACTTGAGGCGCGTATCATCGACTGGAATCAGGCAAGTGTCATCGTCGACCAGACGGTGGGGATGTTGCAGGCCAACCCCGACCCGACCGTTCAGCACGCCGGCGATGTCCTCGCTGTCGCGCAAGCGCTGTTGCGGCAACGTGATGCCGATCCGGCTACCGAACAGGGGCTACAACACCTGCGGGACAGTGCATCTCAGCTCGAATATGAGCTGGGAGATCCGAATAGCCAGCTGAGAAAATTCATGACCGGGGCGCTCAACGGAGATCTGCGCGCCGACATCGTGAAGTTGCGAGACGGTGTGGACCAACTCGACGATGGGGCGCACCGACTCAACAGCGGCCTTGTCCAACTCGCCGACGGCGGCCGCGAACTGGCGGACAAGCTTCAGGAAGGATCTACCGCGATACCGTCGTGGACGGAACAACAGCGGACTGAGGTTGCGAAGACGGTCTCCTCCCCAGTCAAACTTGACCTGGTGACCCACAACCCGACACCGGTCTTCGGTACCGGATTCGCACCGTTCTTCCTGGGATTGGCGGTGTTCATCGGGGCGCTTCTCATCTGGATGGTGCTGAAGCCGATGCAACCCAGGCCGATCATCAACGGTCTGAGTGGGTTCCGCGTTGTGCTGGCCTCCTACTGGCCTGCTTTTCTCATCGCTGTCTGCCAGGTACTCGTGATGTACACCGTGGCGCATTTCGGGGTTGGGTTGGATCCGGTGTATCCGCTGTATACCGCGGGGTTCCTTCTCTTGGTGCTCGCCACCTACCTGGCCCTCATCCAAGCCCTCAACGCGGTGTTCGGTGTGGCCGTCGGACGGGTATTGACCCTGGCGTTCCTGATGGTGCAATTGGTGTCATGCGGCGGAATCTATCCCGTCCAAACCACCGGAAAGTTGTTCCAGATCATCCATCCCTACGTCCCGATGACTTACTCCGTCAACGGATTACGGCAGCTCATCGCCGGCGGCATCGATCATCGGCTGACCGTCGCGGTTATGGTGCTCGCTGGCGTGCTGGCGGCATCATTGGCGGTCAGCGCATGGGCAGCGCGCCGAAGTAGGCAGTACACGATGGAACAGCTTCATCCACCGATCGAAGCCTGACCGGCGCGTGGCTTTGCTGACGCTCAGGCTGCACCCGTGCGGTCTGCCCTCGCGACGAAGGCCACGAGTGCCGCGCTGTCGGCCACCAGCGCCCTGGTCTTGTCGACGACGTCGCCGCTGATCCAGTCCTTCTGGGCCATGTTCTGCAACACCATGAAGGAACGCCGGCGGAGATGCTCGCTGTGCTCGTGGTCGGCGTATTGGGAGTAGCCGCGGGGCATCGCCCGCAGTGTGTCGTCGTCGGACAGTGCTCGGCCGCGCTCAGTCAGTCCGGCCAGCACCCGGGTGAACTCGTCTGCCCGCTCGATGATCTGGTCCCGGATGGGAGCCAGGCGGGACGGGCTAAGCTGGTGGTAGCCGCACGCAACGAACCCACCCCCATCGGCGAGGTGCAGGTAGGCGACGCCGGCGTTCTCCCGTTTGTCCCCGGACGGGGTCAACAGTCCGCCGACCGCCGTCTTGTACGGCGACTTATCCTTCGCGAAACGCACATCGCGGTTGATCCGGAACATCGTCTCGCGTCCGCCGTGTAGTTCCCACGGACCGCCCGCGGTCGCTTCAGCGGCCGCCTCGAGTGCCTCGACGAACGGCTCGCGCACCTCGCTCTCGTACTCGCCACGGTGCGCCTCGAACCAGGCCTTTTCGTTGTTCTCGGCCAGGCCGCGCAGGAAGGCGAAGGTGGCTTTGCTGAATCCCAGCGTCACGGTCATCACGACATCCCAACACCTGTTTGATTCTGGAACAAGTGGTTGAATCGGTTCTCGTGAACGAATTGAAGTTGACGTGACCGAATTGGCCGGGGCCCGGGTCCTAGTCGTCGGCGCGACCGGAGGCCTCGGCTCCGCCATCGCGCGGCGGCTGGTGCGCGCCGGGGCGACGCTGACGATCTCCGGCCGCCGTGCTGACACACTGCAGGCGCTCGCCGAAGAACTCGGTGACGCCGTGCAGACGACCGTGACGGCTGACCTGACGCTGCCGGGCTCCCCCGGGCAGATCGTCGAGCGGGCGACCGCGGACGGCCGCACCCTCGACGGCGTCGTCTACGCCGCGGGGGTGGTGGCGTTCGGGCCGCTTTCCGAGTTGGACGACGACATCCTCGATGAGCTCCTGCTCGCGAATTTCGTCGCACCGGTGCGGCTCACCCAGGCGGCGCTCCCGTCGCTGCGCAAAGGCGCTTTCGTCGTGAACCTCAGCGCCATTGTCGCCGAGTCGCCCACCGCCGGGATGGCAGCGTACTCGGCAACCAAAGCCGCGCTCACGGCGTTCGACACCGCCATCAGGATCGAGTTGCGTCGCAGCGGCATCAGGGTTGTCGACGCCCGGCCACCGCACACCGAAACCGGGCTCGCAGGCCGGCCGATCAGCGGGACCGCACCGCGCCTGCCTGCTGGATTGGCACCCGATGCCGTGGCCGAGCGCATCGTCCGCGCCATCCTCGACGACGAGCGGGACCTCGGGCCGGGCGCATTCGCGACGGCCCGGGACCGCGGATCTGCCGAGTAGGGCGCCTCGATGGACCAGCCAGCCGGGGGCAAGGCCGATGCCAGTCTGCTCACCGGCGTATCCGAAACGGCGTTGTTGACGCTCAACGGCAGGGCGTACCAGGCGCGGCATCCGAACGCGATCATCGAAGACCCGATGGCAATCCAGCTCGCCGATGCCATCGACTGCGACTACGCGAAGTTCGGCCGCAGGGGGCAAGAGATGGCCTTGCGCTCACTGGCCTTCGACAGGTGCACCCAGCAGTATCTGACCGACCATCCCACCGCCACCGTCGTTGCGCTGGCCGAGGGCCTCCAGACCAGCTTCTGGCGACTGAACAGCGCCATCCCTGATGCTCGTTTCCAATGGTTGACAGTCGATTTCGCACCCATCATCGAGCTACGCCGGCGACTGCTGCCGTCATCTCCCCGGATAGCCACCCTGGCACAGTCGGCATTGGACTTCAGTTGGATGGAGGAGGTCGACACCGCGGGCGGTGTCTTCATCACCGCCGAAGGTCTGTTGATGTACCTGCAACCCGAAGAATCAATGGGTCTCATCGCCGAGTGTGCGCAACGATTCCCAGGCGGGCAAATGATTTTCGATCTGCCGCCGGTGCTCCTCAAGAAGCTGGCGCCGAAAGGCATTCGGGCATCGCGGCGCTACCGCATTCCGCCGATGCCGTTCAGCCTCTCACCACGTCAACTGGCAGGGCTGGTCGCAACCGTTCCGGGTATTCACGCGGTGCACGACCTGCCGATACCGAAAGGGCGCGGCCTGATCTTCAACACGCTGTTTCCCGCATTCTGGCGGCTGCCCGCCATCAGACAGGGCCGCGGCGCCTACACGCTGCTGGAGTTCGGCTGACCGAAAGGACCGACGGAGAGTCTTCACGCAATGGCCAGCGCTGTCAGCATCCCCGCGCACGTCAGCAGGCTCAACGGCAGACGCAGTCGGCTGCGACGCGTCCACCGGATCGCGGCCGCCTCGTCGACCTTCGCGGGGTCCTTCTTCTCAAACGTCTGCGCCTGGGGAATCAGGTCGACCAGCGACCAGATCCGCATCGCGGCATGGCTCACCAGCGCCACCAGCAGCGCCGCGCGCACATCGGCGTCGCTCCACGTGACGATGACCGCCACCAGCAGGAGCACCTCGAACAGCGTGTGGGCAGGCAACCAGAACCGCCCCCGCTTGATGCCGCCATTGCGCGCCTGGATGATGCCTGGCCGCTTGGGCCAGAACGGATCGACGACCAGCGCCTCGTAGAGTCCACCGCCCAGCGAAGCGCAGGCGACCAGGGTTGTGACGGCGATCAGGACGAGAGTCGGTGTGCCCACGCCTCCCGATTATCCTTGCTGCACCATGGCCGCCATTCACCCCTTCCGAATCGCCGTCCCCGATAGTGTCCTTGCCGACCTCAAGCACCGGTTGCGGCGCACGCGATGGCCCGATCCCGAATGTGTGGACGACTGGAGCCAAGGCATCCCGTTGGCCTACACCCGCGAGCTCGCTCAGTACTGGGAACGCGAGTACGACTGGCGCGCAAGGGAAGCGGCACTCAACCGATTCGACCAGTTCACGACCGAAATCGACCGGCTGAAAATCCACTTCATCCACCAGCGCAGCTCCCGCAAGGATGCCTTCCCGCTGATCATCACACACGGCTGGCCGGGTTCGATCGTCGAGTTCCACAAGGTGATCGAACCGCTCAACGATGCCGGGTTCGACGTCGTATGCCCGTCCCTGCCCGGCTACGGATTCTCCGGCAAGCCGACCACCAGCGGCTGGGGGGTCGAGCGCATCGCCGAGGCGTGGGACGAACTGATGGTGCGACTCGGGTATTCGCGCTACGGCGCGCAAGGCGGTGACTGGGGCGCCGCGGTCACCACCCAGATCGGCCGTAACGCTGGCCACTGCATCGGCATCCACACCAACATGCCGTTCGGCCGGCCTCCCAAGGATCTCGGCGAGCCGACACCTGAGGAGAGCGCCGCCCGCGAGCGGCTCGGCTATTACCAGCGATGGGATTCGGGCTACGCGAAGCAACAGTCGACCCGACCGCAGACACTGGGCTACGGCTTAGTCGACTCGCCAGTCGGGCAGCTGGCGTGGATCGTCGAGAAGTTTTGGTCGTGGATGGACTGTGACGGTCATCCGGAAAACGTGCTATCGAAAGACGAGTTGCTCGACAACGTGATGCTGTACTGGTCGACCGGCGCCGGCGCGTCCTCGGCTCGGCTGTACTGGGAGAGCTTCGGCTCCTTCGCCGGTGGCGGCCGGGTCGCCCTTCCTACCGGCATCGCGTCGTTCCCGAAGGAGATCCTGCGCTCGCCGCGGCGGTGGTGCGAGCACAACTACAACATCACCCGTTGGACAGACCTGCCGCGCGGTGGGCATTTCGCCGCGTTCGAGCAGCCCGACCTCTTCGTCGAGGAGGTGGCTAGCTTCTTCGCCGGCTTCTGCTAGCCCGGAGCCGACCGTCAGGCCAACGATTGCACCCACGACCTGTGCAGTGCGGCGTAGTGACCGCCCTCGCGGGACGCGAGTTCGTCGGGCGAACCGTCTTCGACGACACGGCCGTGCTCGAGCACCAGGACCCGGTCGGCAATCTGCACGGTCGACAGCCGGTGTGCGATCACCAGTGCGGTCCGATCGGTCAACACCGTCTCCAAAGCCCGCTGCACCATCCGCTCGCTGGGAATGTCCAGGGACGACGTCGCCTCGTCCAGGATCAGTACCGCGGGATCCGCCAGGAATGCCCGGGCGAACGCGACAAGCTGCCGTTGGCCCGCCGAGAGCCGACCGCCCCGCTTGGCGACGTCGGTGCCGTACCCGTCGGGCAACGCCCGAATGAACGCGTCCGCGCCCACTGCGGCGGCCGCTGCCTGGACCTCCTCCCCACTGGCATCCGGTCTGCCAAAACGAATGTTGTCAGCAACGGTTCCCCCGAACAGGAAGTTCTCCTGCGTCACCATCACCACGTGACGGCGCAGCTCGGCCTGCGCGACATCACGCAGGTCCACACCATCGAGGGTGACCGACCCCGATACCGGATCGTAGAAGCGGGTCGCCAGCTTGGCGATCGTCGACTTGCCTGCGCCCGTAGTGCCGACCAGGGCCACCGTCTGCCCCACAGGCACCAACAGGTCGAGCCCGGGCAATACCGGGCTGCCGCCCCCGTACTCGAACTGCACAGCGTGGAAGGCGATCTTGCCGCGGACCGTCCCCAACGTGACAGGCTCCTCCGGATCATCGATGCCGGGCTTCTGCGCCAGCACGCCGGCGAGCTTCTCCAGCGCCGACGCCGCGGACTGGAACGTGTTGAAGAACTGCGAAATCTCCTGCATGGGCTCGAAGAACATCCGCAAATAGAGCAAGAACGCTGCCAGGGTTCCGATCGTCATCTCACCGTGCAGCACCCGGTAGCCGCCGTACAGCAGCACGACGCCGGTGGTGATGTTGCCGACCAGCTTGACGCCCGGCATGAACACTGCCAGCAGTTTGAACGTCTTCTCATTGATCACCCGGTAGCGATCGGCGATCTCGGAGAAAATCTCCTGGTTGCGCGGCTCCCGCCGATATGCCTGCACCGCTTTGATGCCCGTCATGGTCTCGACGAACTGCACGATGACCAGCGCGGAGATCTCGCGCACCTCCCGATACGTGCGTGAGGACTCGCGATGGAACCACACAACCAGCGCAACCAGAACAGGGAACGCGGCGAGACACAGCAGCCCGAGCTTGACGTCGAGCGCTACCAACAGCACTGCGGTCCCGAACAACGTGAGCACCGCGGTGATCAGACTGTCGAACCCGGTCTCCAGCATGTCCTGGATGGCTTCGACGTCGTTGGTGGAGCGACTCACCACACGCCCAGAGGTGTAGCGGTCGTGGAACGCGATGTCCAGACGGCCGAAATGGCGGAAGACCCGTCTGCGCAGCTCCAGAAGCACCTCCTGCCCGGTCCGCCCGGAGCGGCGCAAGAAGTACATCCGGCTGGTCGCCTGGACGACCACCACCGCACCCAGCGCTGCCACGATCATCATCAGCGTGTGCGCCGGGGCACCGTCCACAAGGGGTGGGATCCCGTCGTCGATGCCCTTCTGAATCAGCAGCGGAACCGACAGCCGGGCAGCGTTTTCCACTACCACGACGACGGCCAGCACGACCAGGGTCCAGCGGTACGGGCGAAGCAGCGAACCCAGCAACGCCCGGGCCTCGCGTCGTCGCGGCACCGTCTCGTCGATCGGCAGGCCGGCATGCTCGTCGAACTTTCCGTGCCAATCCGGCTGCACTGTCATGGCCGCTTCTCCAGGACGCCACGCTCCAGCCAGCCGCGATCGTCGGCGCCGTCCTCGAGCCTGCGCGCTCGCAGTTCGTCATCCTCCCAAACGCATTCCCGTTCCGCACCATCGTCGAGTTCGTCATCCGCGGCGAGTAGGTATCGGTACTCGGGAAGCTCGCGAAGCAGTT
Organism: Actinomycetes bacterium; assembly: GCA_022601135.1. GTDB lineage: Bacteria > Actinomycetota > Actinomycetes > Mycobacteriales > Mycobacteriaceae > Mycobacterium. The sequence continues at coordinate 13,367 of JAHZJB010000081.1, forward strand.
CGGCATGAGTGCCGACGTGGGTGATGGTGCCGTTCTGCAGCAGAGCGACCCGGTCGGCGAGCGACACCGTCGACGCCCGGCGGGCCACCACGATCCCGGTCACCGAATGCAGGACACGGCGCAACGCCTTTTCGACGACCGCCTCGGTATGGATATCCAGTGCCGACAACGTGTCGTCGAGGACCAGAATCCTGGGTGCGGCCAAAATCGCCCGGGCCAGCGAAAGTCGTTGTCGCTGGCCACCGGACAGACTCATACCCTGCTCGCCGATCCGGGTGTCCAATCCGAATGGCAGGTCGTAGACAAACTGCGCTGCCGCGACATCGATGATCTGGTGCAGTTCGGCATCGGTGGCGTGGGGACGGCCCAGCCGCAAGTTCTCGGCAACCGACATCGAGAACAGGGTCGGATCCTCGAACGCAGTGGCCACCGCACGTCGCAATGCGTCCAGGGAGAACTCGCGGATGTCCTGCCCGTCGATGCGGATCTCCCCTTCGGTGACGTCGTAGAGCCGGGAGAGCAGCCCGGCCAGCACCGATTTGCCTGACCCGGTGGCGCCAACGAGGGCGAGTGTCTCACCAGGTTCAACCGTCAAGCTGAGGCGACGCAACGCCCAGCTGTCGGCATCGGAGTCGGGAAACCTGAATCCGACATCCACCAACTCGAGGCGTCCGCCCCGCGGAGTCTGGTCCCGAGGACCGCCAACGATTTCGGTTGGCGCGTCGAATATCTCGACGATGCGGTTGGCCGCGGTGAATGATTCCTGCGTCATCGACAGCAAGAAACCCAGCGATGCGATGGGCCATACCAGCGACAACATCATCGTGATGAACGCCACGAGGGTACCCATCGTCACGTGGCCTTGGCCTGCCGCGTAGGCGCCAAAGCCCAGCACCAAGATCAGCGCCAGATTCGGGATGATTTCCAAGAGCGTCCAGAACTTCGCGGACACCGAAACCCGTTGCACCTGGGTGTCGTACCAATCGGTCAGTTGGTCGTCGAACCGGTCAAACACGTAGTCCTCGCGGCCGAACGACTTGACTACCCGAAGTCCGAGGGCGGCCTCTTCGGCGTGCGTTGCCACCTGCCCGGCCTGGTCCTGCGCCTGGCGGGACAGCCGGGTGTATTCCTGCTGGAAATGCAACACCGTCAGCGTTATCGGGACGACTGAAACCAGGACGACCACCCCGAGTGGCCAGTACATCGCCAGCAATATCAAAGTCACCACGACGATCTGCAAGACGTTGAGCATCAAGAAGATCAGGCCGAAAGACATGAATCGGCGAATGGTGTTCAGATCGTTCATGATCCGTGACAGCAATTGACCGGACTGCCATTTGCCGTGAAACGACATCGGCAATATTTGCAGTCGCGCGTAGAGGTCCTTACGGATGTCGGCTTCGACGCCCATCGTGGCCCGAGCCACCAACCAGCGGCGGATGAACCACAGCACGGCCTCGGTGACGCCCACACCCATGGCCGCGGCACCGAGCAACCAAAGTCCCTGCTGGTCCTGGCGCCGGACCGGACCGTCGATCACGGCCTTGGTCATCAGTGGGATCGCCACCGTGGCGGACAGGCTGGCAAGTGCCACAACGATCATTGCGACCCAGCGGGCGCGGTAGGGCATGAGATAGGGCAGCATTCGCCACAGATCCGCACTGGCTCCGGCCCGCCGCGGGGGCGGGGCTATGGCGGGCACCGAGCGCAGCCCGTTCGAGGATGCAGTCACTTAGTTGATCTTCCCATCCGCGACATATCCCACAAGTGGTTATTCCCAGCCGCAAGCCTCACCGTAAAACCTCAACAATGGCCGAGGTCAAAGCCATCCCCGGGGCGCGATTGGCGGGGCTCGAAGGCTGGCGCGCGGGGGTGATCGGGCACCGCGTCCCGCGAGTGTGCCGATTCATCGGGCAAGATTGCATGCATGGACAGTGGAGTGGGCTCGCCCAGAGTGCTCGTTGTCGATGACGATCCCGACGTCCTCGCCTCGCTCGAGCGGGGCCTGCGGCTGTCCGGATTCGAGGTCTTCACCGCGGTCGACGGGGCAGAGGCGCTGCGCAGCGCCACCGAGACCAAGCCCGACGCGATCGTGCTCGACATCAACATGCCCGTCCTCGACGGCGTCTCGGTGGTGACTGCGCTTCGCGCGATGGACAACGACGTGCCGGTCTGCGTGCTGTCGGCGCGGTCCTCGGTCGACGACAGAGTCTCCGGTCTGGAGGCCGGCGCCGACGACTACCTGGTCAAACCATTCGTGCTGGCCGAACTCGTCGCACGGGTCAAGGCCCTGCTGCGCAGACGCGGATCGACCGCGACGTTTTCCTCGGAGACCATCACGGTCGGCCCCCTCGAGGTCGACATCCCCGGCAGGCGAGCTCGGGTCAACGGGGTCGACGTCGACCTGACCAAACGGGAGTTCGACCTATTGGCGGTCCTCGCCGAGCACAAGACCGCAGTGTTGTCCCGCGCCCAGCTACTCGAACTGGTCTGGGGTTACGACTTCGCCGCCGACACCAACGTCGTCGACGTCTTCATCGGCTACCTCCGGCGCAAACTCGAGGCCAATGGTGCGCCACGGCTGCTGCACACCGTCCGCGGTGTGGGATTCGTTCTCCGGCAGCAGTAGTTTTCCTTGGCGCCGAAACTGAACTTGTTCGCGAGAATTCCGCGAAACATCGCCAACAAGCTCAGTTTCGGCAAGAGCTAACGGGTCGACAACAGGTCAATGACGAAGATGAGCGTCTTGCCCGAGAGTCGGTGGCCGCCGCCGGCAGGCCCATAGGCCTGCTCCGGCGGGATCGTCAACTTGCGCCTGCCACCAACCTTCATTCCCGGAATACCGTCCTGCCAGCCCTGGATCAGACCCCGCAACGGGAACTCGATGGACTCTCCTCGGCTCCAAGAGCTATCGAATTCCTCCCCGGAGTCGTGTTCAACGCCGACGTAGTGCACCTCCACGTTGGCCCCCGGGACCGCTTCGAGGCCCTCTCCGACCACGATGTCCTCAATCACCAACTCGGTCGGGGCGGGGCCGTTGGGGAAGTCGATTTCAGGTTTGCTCGTCACCGGCTACACCGTAGTCGGGGCTGCCGGGGTCTTCGACCGCGCCCTGGCCACGCAGGCGTTGTTGATCGCCTGCGTGAACGTTCATCCGCCCGGCGGCGGCGGAGGCAGATTCGGATCGATATAAAACTGCTCGAGTCCCGGAGGAGTGCGAATGTCGGGCGGCGGCGCAGTGCCCGGTAGCGCCTCGCCCAGCTCGGCGCCGGGCATTCGGCCCAGCGTGCCGCGAAGCATCGCCTGCACACCATTGAGTGCGCTCAGCCGGGCGAACGGACCGGCCGGCACACCGCTCTCCAGCGCATACGGCGACGGCACATCATCAGAGGGCATCCGGAAACCGGTCGCCATCAGCAAGTCCACCCCGGCCAGCGGATTGACCGGACTCGGCGAGCCCAGGCCAATCCCCTGCATGGCGCTCGCTGGGTCGACCATCAAACCGGGCACGGTTTCTGTAGGAACGGACGTCGCCAGGTCCGAGACCACGCCTAACAGATTCGTCCCGGTGGGCGCAGGAGCCGGGGGAGGTTGGGGCGCCACGAGCAACGGATCCGGCGGAAGTGGAGGAGGAGGTGGCTCGGCGGCGGCAGAGCCCGCCGCCAGCAGCGAAGTGGTGACCGCGGCAGCTGCCAGGACGACATGCAGTGAACGAGGCATGGCGATCAGAACACCTTCGTCGCGCCGTAATAGGCGACGATATCGTCGTCCTCGGGGCTGGAGCTGGTCAGGACCGCATACGATCGCAGTGACGAGGCGCCCACGCAGCCGTCCACCCCGATGTGGATGTCACGCAGCGTGACCCGCGCCGACGTGCCCTTGAATTCCTTGCTTTTCACGTTCACAGTGGTAACGGTGCCTGGCAGCGCATCGACCTCGATTGCGCCGTTGACCTGCAGCGAGGCCGAGGGCGGGAGGATCAGGCCCGACTGGCCGAAGTTGGTGTCACCCAAGATGCCGGTTAGGCCGCCGTACAATTCGACCCTGTCCATCTCCACGCTGCAGGCGATCTGGTATCCGACCTCAAGGGTGCCACCGGCCACCGAGCCCGTCGTCTCACCGGTGAATGTGCCCCCGACGACCCAGTCCCGGGATGACTGTGCCGTGGTCAGCGGCGCCACCGGCAGCTGAGTCTCGTCTTTCGCGGCGACGGTGATCGTGCGGCCGTCGAGGGTTTGGGCGCTGACCGGAGGTTCGGAGGGAACCGCGCCGGTGTCCGGCGGCGGGCCCGGAGGAACGGCGTTGGCCACTGGGACCGCATCTGCTGCTGAGGCGGGCCCGGGGGGCAGCGGCGTGGCGTCGGCCGCCGGGAGCGCCTCCGCGGGAGCGGGCCCGGGCGGCGGTGGCATCCTCGGATCCCCCACCGCGAGCGGAGCGGAGCCGACCGCCAGAACGATGCCCGCCAGGGCTGCGGCGAATCGATGCGGCATGAGGTCTGGTTTCCCTTCGTCGTGAGCGGGAGTCGGAGATTGACGGCAGTCCACTAAATCGCCCGAGTGACGCCGAGATAAGTCACGATGTCATCGGTGTCGTCGGTGGAACTGGTGAAGGTCGCATAGGAACGGATGAAGGACTGGCCGGCGCAGCCGTCGACCCGGATGCGAAAACCTGTGATGTTGACGTGCGCCGTCGTGCCCTCGAAAGACTTGTCTCCCACCGGAACGATGTTCACCTCGCCCGGCAACAGGTCGATCTCGACCGTGGTGCCCGCCTGCGCGCCGAACACGAAAGGAAGGATGGATCCGCTCACGAACGGAATAGAGATGCCGCCAAGACCTATCGCTTCGGTGTTTGGAGCGACGACGTCCTGAAGAATGCCGCAGCCGATCTGATAGCCGACTTCCAGCGTGCCGCCAGTCAGTTGGGTTGTGCCCGAACCGGTCACCGTGCCCTCGAAGCTTCCGGCGACGCGATACTCGCGCGACCACGGCGAGTTGGTCAGCGATGTGACCGGCTCGATCGACTCGCTGCGCGCCCCTACCGTGAGCACCCACCCGTCTGGGGTGGTGAGACTGCCCGGCGGGGCCGAAACGATCGGTGCGGCCAGCGCCGCTGGCGGCGCCGCGTTGCCAACGGGCTGAACCACCGGGTCGGCGGGCGCCGGTTGAGCGAGACCCTGCGGGGCCGCCGCGGTGGCCGCCAACAGAAATACCAACGGCAGAGGGGCTAGCAGGCGCAGCATCCCCAGTCGCCTCCCCGCCATGTATTTCGTGTCACAAATGAGATGATGCCATGACCCACTTGCAACAACATTTTGCGTTGCCTGACTCGTAACAACAACACCTTGACAGCCGATTATCGGAGTGGCAAATCGATTCGTTACCCCGCGGTGAATTTTTTGTCCAATCGGGGTCGTTCCGCGTTGGGATGCGCTCAGGCGTACCTGAGCCGGTAACCTCGGGCGGGATCACCGGCGGCGAAGGGAGTGTCGTGACCATCCGCAGGGGCGCACCCGTGGCGGTTGCCGCCGCGCTGGCAATCCAGATGACCACCGGTGTGGCCTGGGCCGACCCCGCCGCCCCAAGCGATCCGGCGGGGGCCAACGCGCCGGCCGATGCCTCGCTGGTGGCCTCTCAAGCCGGCAACCCGGTGACACAGGCATGCAGACAGTTCGATCAAGCGATCAGCATCGCGGCGTTGAACTACCAGGATTTTGCCTACGCCACCGCCGGTAACGGCGATTACGTGGACTACTCCGACCCCACGGTGAAGCGCTCGAACGTGCTCGGCCGCACCGCCCTTCGCGGGGCGGCGGCCGCAGCCCTGGACGCCTCCCGGGTGCCAGGGCTGCCACCGGAGGTGTCCGATCCAATGCAGTCCTGGTCGGCGAACGCCGCCAAGCTACTGCTCATCATGGGCCTACGCCGCGGTGGGGACTCGCTCAATGAGGCCGCCACCCAACTCAATGTCCACGCCCACGACGCACAGATGGCCTGCGCAAACCACCGCATGACCGAGTAGTTAAACGGGGCCCCGGGGGATCAGAACACCTTCTTGACGCCGTAGTACGCGACGATGTCGTCGATGTCGGTGCTGGAGCTGGTCAGGACCGCATACGATCGCAGTGACGAGGCGCCCACGCAGTTATCCACCTTGATGTGGATGTCACGGAGCGTGACCCGCGCCGACGTGTCCTCGAACGACAGCTTGTTCACGGTCACAGTGGTGATGGTGCCGGGCCGGGGTGAGACCTCGATCTGGCCCTGGGCCTGCAGGGAGGCCGAAGGCGGGAGGATCAGACCCGATTGGCCGAAGTTGGTGTTACCCAGGATGCCGGTTAGGCCGCCGTTCAACTTGACCTTGTCCATCTCCACGCCGCAGCCGATCTGGTATCCGACCTCAAGGGTGCCACCGGCCACCGACCCCGTCGTCTCACCGGTGAATGTGCCCCCGACGACCCAGTCCCGCGATGACAGTGACGTGGTCAGCGGCGCCACCGGCAGCTGAGTCTCGTCTTTCGCGGCGACGGTGATCGTGCGGCCGTCAGGGGTTTGGGCGCTGACCGGAGGTTCGGAGGGAACCGCGCCGGTGTCCAGCGGCGGGCCCGGAGGAACGGCGTTGGCCACTGGGACCGCATCTGCTGCTGAAACGGGCCCCGGGGGCAACGGCGTGGCGTTGACCACCGGGAGCGCCTCCGCGGGAGCGGGCCCGGGCGGCGGTGGCACCCTCGGATCCCCCACCGCGAGCGGAGCGGAGCCGACCGCCAGAACGATGCCCGCCAGGGCTGCGGCGAATCGATGCGACATGCGGTCTGGTTTCCCTTCGTCGACGGGAGTCGGAGATTGACGGCAGTCCACTAAACGGCCCGAGTGACGCCGAGATAAGTCACGATGTCGTCGGTGTTGGCGGTGGAACTCTTGAAGGTCGCATAGGAACGGATGAAGGACTGACCGGCGCAGCCGTCGACACTCAGGCGGAAACCGGTGATGTTGACCTGGGTCAAGGTCCCCTCAAACGACTTCTTGCCCACCGGAACAATGTTCACCTCGCCCGGCTTCAGGTCGATCTTGATCTGGTTGCCTGCCTGCGCGCCCAACACGAAGGGAAGGATCGATCCGGTGACAAACGGAATGGAGATCCCACCAAGACCCGTCGCAGTCGAGATCGACTCAATGGCATCCTGGGTGATGCCGCAGCCGATCTGATAGCCGGCTTCCAGCGTGCCGCCAGTCAGCCGGGTTGTGCCCGAACCGGTTACCGTGCCCTCGAAGCTTCCGTGGACGCGATACTCGCGCGACCACGGCGACTCGGTCAGCGATGCGACCGGCTCGATCGACTCGCTGCGCGCCCCTACCGTGAGCACCCACCCGTCTGGGGTGGTGAGACTGCCCGGCTGGGCCGAAGCGATGGGTGCGGCCAGCGCCGCTGGCGGCGTCGCGTTGCCAACGGGCTGGACCACTGGGTCGGCGGGCGCCGGTTGGGCGAGGGCCTGCGGGGCCGCCGCGGTGACCGCGAGCAGGAAGACCAACAGCACTGGACTGAGGCGGCGCAGCATCCCTGGTCGCCTCCTCGCCGTTTATCTCGTGTCACAAACGTGCTGATGTCATGACCAACGTGCAACATTTTTTGGGAGGCGGATGTCTGGTTACCCAACAGATCGTTAACCAGCGGTGGACGATTGACGCCTAATCCGATTGTTCCCCTTTGGGATACGCCGCAGGCGGGCGATCGCCGGTAACCTCGGCGGGATCACCGGCGGCGAAGGGACCACGCTCAGTCACCGCTGTCACCGCTGTCACCGCTATCCGCGGCGCCACCTTCGCCGCCCTCGCCGCCCTTGCCGCCAGTAAAACCCGGGCCCCCGCCGGAGGTGCCGTTACGCCCCACCTTGCCGGGGTTGGCCCCGTTGTCCCCGCTGCCCCCGGCGCCGCCGTCGCCGCCGGAGCCAGAGATCAAGATTGCCCCGCCGCCGGTGCCG
>JAHZJB010000082.1 GCA_022601135.1 Actinomycetes bacterium
ACACAACCCCCACCAACGGTCCCACCCTGCCCCGGACCCACCGGCGACCACGCCGACTGGTGGTGGTACCAACCCTTCCAGCCCTACCAGCCCTTCCAGCCACAACCACCACCAACGACAAACCAGGCAAGCGAGCCGTGAATCGTCGGCGAGCGTCCATGGGCAAAGTAGAACAGGTCGGCGCTAATGGTGGATCGCGTCGAGTGCGCGCAATATCCGCTGCTCGCTGACTGGGCGGGCAGTACCGAGTTGCTGCGCCCACAGGCTCACCCTGAACTCCTCGATCAACCACGCAATATCGCGGACATCGGCGGCCGCCACCCTGGCCGGCGACAACGCCGAAACAAGTTCGTCGTAGGCCGCCTGCACCGCCGCCACTCGCGCCATCCGCTCACGATCGGCTTTGAGGGAATGTGGCAAGCGCTCAAGACGCCGGCTCACCGCGTTCAGGTAGCGGGTGAGATCCGCGAGTCGGCCCACGCCGGTGATCGCCACGAAACCGGCCGGCACCAACCGGGCAAGTTGGGCGCCGATATCGGCGGCCGCATCCGCCTGTGCGGCGGTAGGTGTATCCGGAAGTGCACGCTGCACATCGTGCAGGGCACCGAGTACCCTCTCGACTCGGCGCACCACGTCGAGGGTGCCGGAGACCAACGAACTTGCCAATCGCTTCTGCGCAGCCGCAAACTCGGCCTCGGACCATACCGGCTCGGGCACCAGAAGCTGAACGGCCGCGTCAGCGCAGTCGTCCAGCAACGCGGCCAGCGACCCATCCGGATTGTGCCCCAACACCAACTTGGATCGTGGATCTAGTTCCCGCTCAATGGCTTTGGATACCGATGGTCCCGCCAGCCGAAGCAGTCGACGACTGCCAGACCCGGCGGCGGACTGTTGTTCCACCTGGTTGGCGAACACCCTGATGTCCACGGTCTCTCCCCGATCCACCAGCGCCGGATAGCCTCGAACGGCATGGCCCGATGTTTCGCTGCGCTCGACAACCTTCGGCAGTTCGTCCAGATCGGAAGGCCAGTCACGCAGACCTGAACGTTCCAGCCCACCCGCCACCGCGGCGGCCACCGCCTGGCGTACCGGCGCCGCGAGTTCGTCCTGAAGTTCGCCGAGACTCCTACCTTGCGCCATCACGGTGCCGTCCGAACTCTCGACCGCGAAGTTGACCCGAAGATGCGGGGGTAGCTTCTCGAGATCGAACGCATCGACCGGAACCAGGATTCCGGTGCGCCTTCGCAGTTCCCGCTGCACCGCGTCCAGCAGCGGCTCGCTGCCTGGCGTGATCACCGAGAGCAGCGCCCTGGCCGTATCAGGCGCGGGAACGAAGTTGCGCCGCAGAGCTTTCGGCAGACTGCGAATCAGCGCCGTGAGCAGCTCCTCCCGCAGTGCGGGCACCTGCCAGGCGAATTCGTCGTCGCCGAGTCGAGCGAGCACGTCGACCGGAATATGCACGGTCACCCCATCATCACGGGCGCCGGGCTCGAAGCGGTACGACAGCGGCAGGGTCAGGTCACCCGATTCCCAGGTCTGCGGATGCTCGGCGTCCGCATCCGTGCGCAGCAAGTCATCGCGGCTCAGGGTGAGCAGATTCGGCGTCCGCCGGCGCTGCGTGCGCCACCACCCGTCAAAGTGGCGCGCCGAAACAACGTCTGCGGGGATGCGTGCGTCGTAGAACGCATGTACCTCGTCGTCGCCGACCAGTAGATCGCGACGTCGGGAACGCTCCTCAAGTTCGGCGAGATCCGTTCGCAACAATGTGTTTTCGGCGAAAAAACGGTGTCGTGTCTCCCACTCGCCTGCTACCAGGGCATGCCGGATGAACAAGTCTCGCGAGGTTTCCGGGTCGATCTGGCCGTACCCGATGCGCCGCCGCGCGACGATCGGAAGCCCATAGAGCGTCACCTTCTCGTACGCCATCACAGCGCCGCGCTTACGGTCCCAGTGCGGCTCGCTGTAGGTCCGCTGAACGAGGTGCCCAGCAAGGCGCTCGACCGATTCGGGATCGATGCGCGCCGCAGTGCGTCCGTAGAGCCTGCTGGTTTCGACCAGATCGGCGACCACGACCCAGCGCGGAGGCTTGCGCGTCAGTACCGAGCCGGGTGCCAGCACAAACTTGGTGTTCCGCGCGCCCTGAAACACCCGGGAGTCGCGCGCGTCGCCGTCCCGAAGTCCGATGTGCGACAGTAGCCCCGCGGTCAGCGCCGCGTGCACGCGTGCGGGGTCGGCGGGAGAGTTTTGCTCCCTGATACCGAGGTCCCGGCCGATGCTGCGCAGCTGGCCGACCAGATCCTGCCACTCACGGATGCGTAGATAGTGCAAGAAGTCCGAGCGACACATTCGGCGAAAGGAGCTGCCGGAGAGTTCCTTTCGTTGCTCACCCAGATAGTTCCAAAGATTGATATAGGAAATGAAGTCCGAGTGCTCGTCGGCGAATCTGGCGTGTTTCTGGCGAGCGGCTTCCTCCCGGCCGGAAGGCCGTTCACGCGGATCGGGAATCGACAGCGCAGCTGCCAAGATCAGCACCTCACGCACGCAACCCTCGTCGGCAGCCTGGAGCAACATCCTGCCGATTCGGGGGTCCACCGGGAGTTGCGCCAACCGGCGGCCGATGGCGGTGAGGGCACCCGTTGAATTGCTTCCCCGGACAGCGGTATCGAAGGCTCCGAGTTCCTCCAGCAGGCTCACGCCGTCGCGAATGCTACGCGCATCGGGCGGATCCAGGAACGGGAAATCCTCGACCTCGCCGAGATCGAGCGCGGCCATCTGAAGGATCACCGCGGCGAGGTTGGTGCGCAGCAACTCTGGATCGGTGTAGCGCGGGCGGGCGTCGAAGTCTGTCTCGGCGTACAGCCGGATACACACCCCCGGAGCGGTGCGCCCGCAGCGTCCGGCTCGCTGCTGAGCCGACGCCTGCGATATCGGTTCAATCGGCAGCCGCTGCACCTTGGTACGGCGGCTGTAGCGGGAGATACGGGCCGTGCCCGGGTCGACGACGTAGCGGATCCCGGGCACCGTCAACGACGTCTCGGCGACGTTCGTGGCGAGCACGACGCGGCGCGCGGCACGGCTCGGTGCAAAGACCTTCTGCTGCTCGGCGGTCGGCAACCGGGCGTACAGCGGAAGCACCTCCGTATCCGGACCGACGGCCCGGCGCAAGGCCTCACTGGTGTCACGGATCTCGCGTTCACCGGACAGGAACACCAGCACGTCGCCGGGCGGCTCGCCCGAGAGCTCGGCCACGGCGTCCACGACCGCTTCGGTCGGATCACGCAGCTCGGTGCGGACCACCTCGCGGTCGGGGTCGTCGGGGTCCCCGGCCCCATCGTCTGAGCCGGACGCCGCGAAAACGGGGACTTCCAAGGGGCGGTAACGGATTTCGACCGGATACATGCGTCCGGATACCTCGATGATCGGCGCCCCGCCGCTACATCCATGTTCGGCCCCGGCGAAGTGCGCGGCGAAGCGTTCGGGTTCGATCGTCGCCGAGGTCACGATCACCTTCAAGTCGGGCCGCCGAGGCAAGAGCTCCCGCAGATAACCGAGCAGGAAGTCGATGTTGAGGCTGCGTTCATGGGCCTCGTCGAGGATGAGGGTGTCGTAGCGCAGCAGACGACGGTCCCGCTGGATCTCGGCCAGCAGGATGCCGTCGGTCATCAGCTTCACCAGGGTTTGGTCGCTGACCTGGTCAGTGAAGCGCACCGCATAACCCACTGTCTGGCCGAGCGGGGTTCCCAATTCATCGGAGATGCGCTGCGCGACGGTTCGTGCGGCCAACCGCCGCGGCTGCGTGTGGCCGATGGTGCCGCGGATGCCACGCCCGAGTTCGAGGCAGATCTTGGGCAGCTGGGTGGTTTTTCCGGATCCGGTGGCCCCGGCGACCACCACCACCTGATGTTCGGCGATGGCCTTGGCCAGTTCATCTCGGCGATCGCTGACGGGAAGGTCGGGGTAGGTGATCGTCGGGAGGGCGGCGAGCCGCGTCGCGACGAGCGCCTCGGCGATGCCGAACTGCTGGGTCAGCCGGTCCAACTGCTCGGCCGTGGGGGTCCGCATCTTCCTGAGCTTGCGGCCCAGTCGGGCGGCGTCGCGGATCGTCAACCCGTCCAGCCGTGAACGTAATGCGCGTACGTCGGCTTGGGATGGTTCAGACATTCCGCAACGATCGCCCAAACTGAGGATTATTGCGACCGTGGACGAATTGTTCGCACACAAGCTCAGTTTCGGGCGTCGGGAGACCAGTACTCCAGCATGCCGGCGAACGTCTGGAACGCGGGCATGTTGACGCCGTAGGTCGCCTCGAAGTGAATGCTCAGCGGGAATCCCAGCCCGCCCACGCCATCGACCACCCGCTTGTACAGGTCGAGCATCAGCTTGCGCCGGTCGGCTGGTTCGCTGCCGGCGAGTGTCTTGACGAACTCCTGCTCGGCGGCCACTGCGGCATTTCCCGGGTCCTGAATGAGCCAGTCGATCAGACCGACCTTGGTCTCGATCTTGGGCACGAAGCCGAACGACAGCAGGATCTCGGGCCGGTGCTCCGTGGTCGCGGCGAACTCGGTGAGAAATGCGACGATCGCGTCGGAGTACAGCAGCTGTGTCATGCCGTAGGTGGCACCCTGGTTGCACTTGAACTCGAAGCGGCCCTGTTCGCCGGCCCTGGTCGGGATGAGGATCACACCGCGGTTGGGGACGACGTTGGCGAAGATCGTCAACGCGTCCGTCGGTGCGACGCCGGAACCCTCACCGTCGTTCAGGGTGCGCGGGACGCCGACGAACGCGATCCCGTCGAATCCGGAGTCGCGAAGTTCGGTCAGCCGGGTTCGCAGCGCAGGCTCATCCATGAACGCGGTGACCTGCGTGCACAGGCCGTTGATCCCGGGTAGCTCCGGCTTGATCATCGACCAGAATTCGAGGACGTCGAGCTTCGGCTTCATCTCGATGGGCCGATCGCCGTCTTCTTCGATCATTCCCGGGATCATCACGTGGCGAACCCGCCCCGCCAAGCCTGCCTCCGCCGAACACCGCAGCACTTTTCCGGCGTCTTCGAGGGCTTGCTCACGACCCCGTTCGACGTTCGGGGGCACCAGTTCCAGAGCGATGGTGTTCAGACTCACAAGCGTTGCTCCACATCTGACATCGACTTCTCCGGAGGGCCGCCGACGTCGGCTTTCTCGACTTGGGCAGCCGTCGCCGGAAGATGATCACCATACCGACCGAGCGGTTCTCGGGTCAGTGCGGACGCCCCTGGACCCCCTCGCACCCGGGATTGAGCTTTCATGGGGGTGGAGCCATCATGAAGATTCTGCACAGACCCAAGACATCCCTCAAGCTCGTCACGACGCTTGGCCTGACCGCCGGCATCGTGGCGGCCTGCACCGGCCTCGGACCCGGGGCCGGTTCCAGCTCGACCAGTCCGTCCGACTCGGCGCGCCCGACCTCCCCGTTCGACCCGACGATGGCGACGCCGCCACCCACCGGCCCGCTGCTGGCCTACCGGGCGGCCGATGAGCTCGGCCTGGTGGACGGTACCGAGGTGATCGCCACCGCACCCGGCGCCATCGGCGCCTCTAACGACCTGCTTCTCACCGAGGATGGCCGGTTCCTGTTCGCGCGCACCACCGACGACAAGGTGGTGACGCTCGACGTCCACAGCGGAGAAGCGGCCACCCGCGAGGTCTCGGTGGGTCCGGTGTTGGGAACCGATGGTGCTGCCACGATCGTCTGGTTCGAGCAACCGAATCGGCTGATGCAACTCGACCTCAGGGATCCGGATTCGCAACCCGTACTGCGCCAAGAGGTCGATCTGCCGCCTACCACCCCGGGCCGCCAGGCCGAGCCGAGGTTGGTCGTGGCCCGCGGCGGCACGGCGGTCATCGCACGCGTCGAGGCAGCGCCATCTCCGTACGGCGGCCCCGACACCCTGTACGCGGTACGCGGTCCAGGTCCGCCGACACCGCTCGGACAGGCCGACGCCAACTCGCCGGTGTCGGTAGCGCGGCTCAGCCCGGACGGTTCCGAGTTGGCTTACGCGCTGTACCGAAGCACCGACAGCACCTGCGGAACCGCGGCCGTCGTGTTGTCCGGCGCGGACGGCAGCCAAGAGACCTTCGACGTGGCGGGGCCGGGCAACGGCTCCGGGTCCGGGTCGAAGGTACCCAAGCTGTGGTGGCCTCCGACGGGTCCACCGAAGCTCAGTCTGGCGACCTGGCGATGCGACCGGCCGGAGACGTACTCGCCGCTGGTGTGGCAATTGCCCACCGGGGCGAACGGGGCCGCGGGCAGCATCGAACAGCTCACGCCGCCGACGTCGGCACTGCAGACCGCCGACGTCGCGCCAGGTCAGCGGGCCCTGCTCCTGCCGGAGACCGGCGCATACACCGAGCCCACCGGCACCTTGGTGCTGGAGGAAAGCGGGCGTCGGATCTCGATCAAGAACGGAGTCGACGCCATCGCGGTGATCCGGCCGTCTCCGTAGGGTGGAAGGGTGAGCATCGCGCTGCAGGGCCGTTTCGTCCGGGAGTTGCCCGAGTTGGCGGTGCGCTGGCAGGCAGAGGCGGCGCCCGAACCGACGCTGGTCCTCCTCAACGAGCCGCTGGCCGCCGAACTCGGGCTCGACGCTGCCTGGTTGCGCAGTGCCGAGGGTCTGGGCCTGCTGGTGGGGACGACGGTCCCCGGCGAGGCCACGCCTGCAGCGCAGGCTTACGCCGGTCACCAGTTCGGCGGGTTCGTTCCCCGCCTCGGTGACGGCCGCGCACTACTGCTCGGCGAGATCGTAGACACCGGCGGCCGAGTGCGGGACCTCCACCTCAAGGGGTCGGGGCAGACACCGTTCGCCCGGGGCGGCGACGGGTTGGCCGCGATCGGGCCGATGGTGCGGGAGTACGTGATCAGCGAGGCGCTGCACGCGCTGGGAATCCCGACCACACGGGCCCTTGCGGTGGTCGCGACGGGACGCCCGGTCTACCGGGACACGGTGCTGCCCGGTGCGGTCCTCGCCAGGGTGGCCGACAGCCATCTTCGGGTTGGCTCGTTTCAATACGCTTCGGCGATGTCTCAGTCCACCGGAGACCTGGGCCTGTTACGCCGCCTGGCCGACTATGCGATCGCCCGGCACCATCCAGCGGCAGCCGAGGCCGAGAACCGCTACCTCGCTTTGCTCGAGGGCGTCAGCGCCCGGCAGTCGGAGCTGGTCGCCCGATGGATGCTGGCCGGTTTCGTGCACGGAGTGATGAACACCGACAACATGACCATCTCGGGCGAAACCATCGACTACGGGCCGTGCGCCTTCATGGAGAGCTTCGATCCGGCCACGGTTTTCAGTTCGATCGACACCGGTGGCCGCTACGCCTACGGCAACCAGCCCGGGATCGCGCTGTGGAATCTGGCGCGGTTCGCCGAAGCGTTGCTGCCGCTCCTCAACAACGACACTGACGACACGGACGACACGGACGGCACTGCCGGCACCGAGAAGGCGATCGAGCTCGCCCAGTCGTCGCTGGCCGGGTTCCCCGACCACTACCAACAGTGCTGGTCGGCCGGAATGCGGGCCAAGCTCGGCCTTTCGCACGCTGCCGCCGACGCCGTGGCACCCCTCATCGAGGAATTGCTCACCCAGATGCAGCGGAGTCAGGTCGATCACACGTCGTTCTACCGCCGGCTCAGCGGGGCGGCCCGCGGAGACGCCGAGCCGGTACGCGGGGAATTCGTCGACCTGGCGGGGTTCGACGCTTGGAGCTCCCGATGGCAGGCACTGCGCCCGGAACCCGATGAGATGGACCTGGTCAACCCCATCTACATCCCCCGCAACCACCTGGTGGAGGAAGCGTTGGCGGCGGTCACCGCGGGCGAACTGGCGCCGCTCGAGCGGCTACTGGATGCGGTCACCTCACCGTTCGACGAACGCCCCGGATTCGAGCGGTACGCAGAGCCCGCCGACCGGGAGTTCAGTGTCTCCTTTCAAACTTTCTGTGGAACCTGACGCCATCGGCGTACCGTTGCTTAGACCACAGGACATTGACCACAAGCATTTACAGCCACAGGAGAACCCTTGAGCAACACCAGCGTCAGGCTTGGGCTGCAGGACCTGATGTTCATCTACGGCGAGACGTCGAATTCGAAGATGCACGTCGCAGGTCTCTTGCCGTTCACGCCGCCCGCCGACGCACCCCGCGACTACCTACGGGACATGATCGACGAAGCACGTCAGCTCGAAGTGCAGCCCCCGTGGAATCGCAAACTTGCCTACCCACGCCTGCAGTTCAGCCCGGTCCACGACTGGGTGATCGACGAAGACTTCGATTTCGACTATCACGTCCGGCGGTCAGCCCTGGCCAGTCCGGGTGACGAACGGGAGCTGGGCATCCTGGTCTCCCGATTGCACAGCAACCACCTCGATCTGACCCGCCCGCCGTGGGAGATTCACGTCATCGAGGGGCTTGAGGGCGGGCGCTTCGCGTTCTACATGAAGATCCACCATGCGCTCGTCGACGGCTACAGCGCGATGAAGATGCTGGCCCGCAGCTTGTCCACCGACCCGGATTCGCGGGACACCTGGATGTTCTTCAATGTTCCCACGCCGCCGCGCACAAGGTCCCAGGCCGCGGAGTCTGAGGATTCCGGGTTCTCACTGAATCCGCTGACCGTCACCATGCGGGCGCTCGGCGGCATCAGCTCGGCGGTCACCGACGGTGTCAGCTCCGCAGTCGATCTGACCACTGCGCTGGTCAACACCCAGATTCGGCGTGACGGCGAGTACGCCCAGATCGCCGGGTCCGCGTCAGCGCCGCACAGCATCCTCAACAAACGGATCAGCCGTAACCGCCGATTCGCCACCCAGCAGTACGACTTCGATCGACTCAAGGCACTCAGCACCCAGCACGGCTCGACGATCAACGACGTGGCACTGGCGATCATCGGCGGCGGCCTGCGCAAGTTCCTGACCAACATCGACGAGTTGCCGGACAGCTCACTCATCGCGTTCCTTCCGGTCAACGTGCGCCCCAAGGGCGACGAGGGCGGCGGTAACGCGGTCGGCGCCATCCTGGCCCCGATGGGCACCGACATCGACGATCCGGTCGAACGACTGAATAAGATCACCGCGGCTACCCGAGCGTCCAAGGCACAGCTTCGTACGATGTCACCGGCGGCCATCGTCGCCTACAGCGCGGCGCTGCTCGCTCCGGCCGGCGGTCAGATCGCGGGTGCTTTGACCGGCGTCCAGCCACCGTGGCCGTACACCTTCAACCTCTGTGTTTCCAACGTTCCAGGCCCTCAGGAATCCCTATACCTGAACGGTTCCCGGCTGGAAGCCACCTACCCGGTGTCCATTCCCGTGCACGGCATGGCACTGAACATCACCCTGCAGAGCTACGCCGAGACCATGAACTTCGGGTTCGTCGGTTGCCGGGACGCCCTGCCGTCCTTGCAGCGGCTCGCGGTGTACACCGGTGACGCGCTCGCCGAACTGGAGAAGGCCTCGCTGCCCTGAGGACGGCTCGCTTCCCCGCAACGGATAGGTCTTTACGGATATGACTGTGCTGCTCAACGACACCACCCTGCCCAACGGCCTGAGCATCGAGACGGCCCGCGCACAGGCTGCCCGCGCCTACGAACTCGACCGCACCCACGTGTTTCACTCCTGGTCCGCCCAGGCCGACATCGCGCCGATGACGATTACCGCGTCGCAGGGTTGCCACGTGTGGGACGGCGACGGCCGGCGCATGCTGGACTTCTCGTCGATGATGGTGAACACCAACATCGGCCACCAGCACCCGAAGGTGGTCGCCGCCATCGCCGAACAGGCCGCCAAACTGTGCACGGTGGCCCCGCAGCACGCCAACGACGCACGCTCCGAAGCTGCCCGGCTCATTGCCGAACGCACACCCGGTGAGCTCAACAAGATTTTCTTCACCAACGCCGGCGCCGACGCCGTCGAGCACGCGGTGCGGATGGCCCGGCTGCACACGGGCCGCTACAAGGTGCTTTCGCGTTACCGCTCGTACCACGGCGGTACGGAGACCGCGATCAACCTCACCGGCGATCCGCGGCGCTGGCCCAATGATCACGGCAACGCCGGCGTCGTTCACTTCTTCGGCCCGTTTCTGTACCGATCGCAGTTCCACGCCACCACCGAAGACCAGGAAAGTGAGCGGGCGCTGGCCCATCTGCGCGACATCATCCGGATGGAGGGTCCGTCGACGATCGCGGCGATCATCCTGGAACCGATTCCGGGCACCGCCGGCATCATGGTGCCGCCAGCCGGCTACCTTGCCGGAGTACGCGCACTGTGCGACGAGTACGGCATCATGTTCATCGCGGACGAGGTGATGGCCGGCTTCGGTCGCAGCGGAAAGTGGTTTTCTATTGAGCATTCCGGCGTCACGCCGGACCTACTGACCTTCGCCAAAGGCGTCAATTCCGGATACGTCCCGCTCGGTGGGGTGGCCATCAGCCCCGCGATCGCGGACACCTTCGCCCATCGTCCCTACCCGGGCGGGCTGACGTACTCGGGTCATCCACTGGCGACCGCCGCCGCCGTGGCCACCATCGGTGCGATGGCCGAGGAAGGCATCGTCGAGAACGCAGCGCGTATCGGCAGCGAAGTGCTCGGGCCGGCGCTGCGGGAGATGGCCGCGCGGCATCGCTGCGTCGGCGAGGTGCGCGGCGCGGGCGTCTTCTGGGCGGTCGAGCTGGTCGCCGATCAGACGACACGTGAGCCGCTGGCACCCTACGGCAGCTCCAGTGCGGCGATGAACGCGTTGATCGCCAGGTGCAAGGAGGCCGGGTTGCTGCCGTTCGCCAACTACAACCGCATTCACGTCGCGCCGCCGTGCATCGTCACCGACGAGTTGGCGCGCGAAGGCGTGGCGATTCTGGACCGCGCGCTGGACGCCACCGATGCGGCCCTCAACGCCGGCTAATTGCCCAGCTCACCGAAAATCCGGCGTTCGAGTTCTGCACGCGTGCGCTCCGGCAGCACGATAAGCCCTTCGAGGTCCCGGCGCGCCAGGCGATACGCCCGTTCGCGTTCCTGGGATGTCGCCGCAACGTCCGTCGACACCCGCAGCAGCCGTTGCGCACGGTCGAGGCGCTCCTGCTCCTCCTCCGAGAAGCCGGTGCGCCGTCGCCGGATCGCTTCTGCCTCGGCAACGTCGAACGCGGTGACGTATTCCTGGACCGCATCCAGGTATGCACGGGTGGCTTCACGGTCGTCGACGAGGTCGGCCACGTCGGCCGGGCGCAGCAAGTCCGAGCGCAGTTTGGCCCGGTGGAACCGCTCGGTGAGCGGCTCGCGCATGTCGGTCATCAGTGGATAGTCGAGCAGTTTGGCGACGTCGATCTCGTACTCCAGCCAACGGGTGTCGGTCCGGTCATGCTCCTCGATCGTGCGAGTGATGGCGCGCCGCTGCGCCGCGTCGCTGCTGGGGTGCGGGTCGGTGGTGGGCGCGAGCTCGCCTGCCTGGCGAGCGCGAGCAGACGCAACGGCCCGGAAAGTCGCATAGCCCACACCAGCGAGCGGCACGAGCACGATCAGCACCTCCGCCAGCCGGAAGAGCAGTCCCATCAGGCCAGGATGCCACTACCCCGCCCATTGAGCAGCGGCTGACTCGGCAACGGCCCGGTAGCCTGCCGCATGCGGAAGGAGTGTGCGTGCAACCGATTCCCGTCATCGCGCTGACCGGCTACCTCGGCGCCGGAAAAACAACCCTGCTCAACCACGTGCTCCGCAGCCCCGGCGCACGAATCGGGTTAGTAGTCAACGATTTCGGCGAACTCAACGTCGATGCCGGGCTGGTGACCGGGCAGGTGGACGAGCCCGCGTCCATCGCCGGCGGGTGCATCTGCTGTCTGCCCGACGACGGCGGACTCGATGTCGCGCTGGCTCGACTGGCCGATCCCAAGCTCCGCCTCGACGCGATCATCGTGGAGGCCAGCGGCCTCGCCGACCCCGTCGCGATCTCCCGCATCATCCGCTTCAGCGGGATTGACGGTGTGCGCCCGGGGGGGCTCGTGGATGTACTCGATGCGGCCACTCATTTCGATACCGTCGACCGGGATACCAACCCGCCGGCACGCTACGCCGCGGCCACCCTGGTGGTGGTCAACAAGCTCGATCAGGTTGCGGAGGACGAACGGACTTCCTCGTTGCGGCGTATCGAGACCAGAATCCGCGAGCGCAACCCACACGCACAGGTGGTGGGAGCAACCGCGGGCCGGATCGACCCCGCCCTGCTCTACGACGTGTCCGCCGCCGGCCAGGAGGTAGGCCAGCTGACGTTCCGCGAGTTGTTCTTCGACACCGACGCAGCTGCGCCGAATCCGCCGGAGCACCCCGCCCACGATCACGCGCACGCGGATTCGGTGACTGTGGTCGGCGATGGCTGCGTCGACCCCAGCGTCGTCATCGACCTCCTCGAGCAACCCCCGGCGGGGGTGTACCGCATGAAAGGCACCATCGCGGTGCGGTATCGGGCCACGACGCGTGTCTACGTCGTCAATGTCGTGGGTCCCTCTATCCACATAGCCATCGCCCCTGCACACGCAGGGCCCGCCGGCTTGGTCGCGATCGGAATGAGACTGGACATCGACACTGTCCGGGACAGGCTGAGCTCCGCACTCGCACCGCTGTCCGGTACCGCACCCGCTCAAGGTCTTCGGCGGCTGCAGCGCTATCGAAGCCTGAGCATCTGAATCTGCGCGACAACGGCCAGTTACCCTTGCGTATGGCTTCCGTGCTCACGGTGAACGCGGCGCAGGCACCCGTTGATCTCGGCGAACTGCGTTCCAGTATCGACAAACGCCCCAGTAACGAGCCGCTATCGGTGCGCGCGCCTGGCCCCAGGGAAGGCGGTTTGGGTAGCGGCGTGGTGGGGGACTCGGTCGGCGATCCGCGGCACCACGGCGGCGACGACCAGGCGGTGTACGCCTACGCCCGCGAGGATCTCGACAACTGGCAATCACGACTGGGCCGTGAACTCGCCAACGGCAGTTTCGGTGAGAACATCACCACATCCGGTGTGGCGGTCACCGACTGTGTGGTCGGCGAGCGGTGGTCGATCGGGTCCGACGGACTGATCTTGGAAGTCACGAGTCCGCGGACCCCGTGCAAGACCTTCTCGACATGGCTCAACATCCCGGGATGGATCAAGGCGTTCACCGCCGCAGCCCTCCCCGGCGCGTACTTCCGGGTGATCGCGCCGGGAACGTTGAATGCCGGTGATCGGATCGAGGTCATCGAACGCCCAGACCACTCGGTCACGATCGGCACGGTGTTTCGAGCTCTCATGCTCGAGCCCGCCCTGTTACCCACCTTGACCGCGGCGGACGCCCTACCGGAGAAGATCAAGCAGCAGGTCGCCCGCCGCACCCCCGGTTAGCCGCAACTCGCGCCGCCCTCAGTGAAAGGGGTTGCTGTTCGACTGCCACTTCGCTGATGGGGGACGCGGACCGAACCGCCGGATGTAGTCCTCCTCGATGTGTGCCTTCCGCTTTCGGTTGATCACGTCGACCAGGTTGGGATCGAGCCCGTGCTGCGCCAGCCGGTGCCTGCGCCACACTTTGTTGAGCGCGAGGGCCATCAGCAGACTCCACAGGTAGATCGGCACAGTCATCTCGATGTGCACGTACAGCGACGCAGGAAGCAGCCAGAGGGGTGCGAGGACAAACAGCGGCGGTATTGCCATCCGGATCATGTGGCGGCGCACGGCTCCCTGCGCGGCGAGATCCTCGGCCACCCACCGACGCATCGAGGAAGGTAGGCGGCGCCCGTAGGAGTAACCGATGTACTGCAGTAACGAGGGTCGATCGGTGGCCACGAAGATTCCCCTTACAAGCGTTCGACCGCGAAAGCCGCACCTTCGTTGACGCTTCCGTTGACCGCGTACAGGGCGTGCGCGATGTTCGGTCCGCCGCCGGCTACGCCAGAGCAGATCGAGTCTCCCGGGTCGCAGATCTGCAGTGTCTTGGGCACAAACAGCGGACCTATGGCGACGGCCGGTGCATCAAAGTTGCTCAGGTACTGCGCCGAGGGGGTGGCGAACAAGACAACGGCCGCCACATGGTCAGCGACTTCCGGTGGCATCGGAGGCGGCACCGCCTCAACAGACACCCCGTCGGGCACCTCCGCCGCAGTTGCGAAGCCGGCGACCACCGCGCCCTGGGAGAACCCACCCAGAACTAACCTGGTGTCCGGACAATTGACGGCCATCGCCTGCACGTGGTCGAGAGTGTCGCGGATTCCTGCGACGACCGTCGAGGCGAACCCGACTCGGTCGAAGAACTCGTCGGAGGCCGGATAATTCACCCCGTAAACGCCCACCGTCCGGGGACCGGCTTGGGCGCGCACCGAGTCGACAAACGCCTGTCCGACTCCTCCGACACCGGGGGCCTCACTGGTCCCCCGGGCGAAGACCACCTCGGCGTCCGGGCATGGCTGGGCCGCCGCAGGTGGCACATTCACTCCGACGAGCGACGCGCAGACAACGAGCGCCGCAAGTGTGGCGACGATGGCGCCGCTCACTTTTCGCCGACCTGCCATGATCACTCCTTATTACGTCATTCCGCCGCCACGCGACGGCGCCAGTCAAGCACTACCCTGAAGTTCGCCGCAACCAAACGTTGGGCATCGTGGCCTCCCGTATCCTGAGGACCCGATTCGGTGAGGCGGCCCGACGGACACCGAAACACGATGCGTAGTGCCCCGCGTTCGCCGGAAGCTACCGCTGTGGAGAGGAGGACACGGTGCGTGCCGAGTTCCATCAGCAACTGGACGCGCTCAACGCCGACCTCGCCCGCATGTGCAGAATGTCAGGCGACGCCATGCAGCGCGCCACGCTCGGTCTGCTCACAGTGGACCTCGATGCTGCTGAACAGGTGCTGACCGACCTGGAGGCCCTGGACCGCCTGCGCCGCGACGTGGACAACGCGGCACTGTCGGTGCTGGCCCGGCAGGCACCGGTGGCCAGCGATTTGCGGGCGGTCGTGGCAGCCGTGCACATCACCTCCGATGCCGCACGGATGGGCGGTCTCGCCGCCCACGTCGCCCGCATCGTCCGACTGCGGCACCCGCAACCAGCTATCCCGGACGATGTGGTGAGCCAGTTCTCTGAAATGGGCGCACTCGCCGTGGATTTAGCTGACGACTCCGCCTCCGTCATCGTCGATGGAGACCCGGTTCGCGCCAGCCGAATACGCGACGACGACGAGGCGATGAACGACATGCATCGCCGGCTGTTCCGCACCGTCATGTCGCCGGAGTGGAACCATGGGATCGCCGCCGCGATCGACTTGGCGCTGCTGGGCAGGTTCTACGAGCGGTTTGCCGATCACGCGGTGGCAATAGCGGCGCGGGTGTTGTTCCGCAGCACGGGGCAGACGGCGCTCGATCCGGGGCCGGCGATCGCGGCCGCCTCGAATGGTGCGTCCTGAGCACTACCTCCAGGCGAACACCGGCTGTTCGAATCCGTCGACCGAATCGTGTCGGCCTTCCAGACCCAGCCAGCGCAGTTGCAGCAGCACCGCCCCCGTTGGCGCGTGAATGAGTTCGTTGCCCAGCGGAATCTGCACGACCGGTCGAGGGCTCTCCGGAATGGCGGTGAACCGCGGCGAGTCCTCACGCAGGAGCTGGTGCAGCCCCACCCGGTAGACGGCCGCCACTTCGTCGGGCGCCGGGCGCGGTTCGAGCCGACCGCCGCCCCAGATCACCACCGGCGTGATGACGTAACCGGATCGCGTCGGATAGTCGTCAAGCAGGCCCAGCACAGTGGTGTCCGGCAGCCGGAGTCCGACTTCCTCGTCCAGTTCACGTAATGCGGCGTCGACCACCGTCTCACCCGGATCCAACCGACCGCCGGGCAGTGCCCACTGGGCTGCATGAGATGTGAGGTGAGATGTCCTGCGGCACAACAAAAAAGCTGCCCCGCCCGAGATGTTGCCCATACGCCCGTCGAGGGCCTCGGACATCGGGCGCCCGGCCATCCGGTCCGCTACCGGCGCCGGGTCCACCCGGGCTTCACCGGCATCGGAGTCGACCAAGACCACTGCGACGGCCGCGTGCCGCTTTGCCGTATCGGCCACCTCGGGGCGCTGGTGTTCTGCCAGATTCGTCCGGAGCCGCGCCCGCAGAGCCTCGTCATAGGGAATCGTCATTTTCCGCCATCGTCTCTCAATGTAAACCGATTACCGCGCGATCGGTTCCCGAACACCCGATGCCCGAACGAGGCCCCTGATTAGGGTGCAGCAATGGGTCTCGTCACGTATGAGCTGGACAACCACATCGCCACCATCACCCTCAACCGCCCGGAGGCGAAGAATGCCATCAACGGCAAGTTGCGCACCGAGCTGAACGCAGCGTGGAACAGGTTCCGCGACGACGAGGACGCGTGGGTCGGGATTCTCACCGCCGCCGGCACGGTCTTCTGCGCCGGCGCTGATCTCGCCGACAGCGAGGGCGCAGTCGGGACGTTCGGCGGCACGTTCTGGGAGAAACCGACAATCAACTCGTTCGAGAGTGGGATGGAATTGTTCAAGCCGACCATCGCGGCCGTACAGGGGCCGTGTATCGGCTACGGGCTGACCGGGGTTCTGTTCTGCGACTTCGTGATCGCCAGCACGGAAGCGACATTCTCCTTCCCCGAGGTGTCGATCGGGGTGCCCACCATCGTCGGCGCCATCCGGCTGCCCGGACGCATTCGCTGGGCTGACGCGATGGAGTTGCTTCTGGCGGGCAAGCCGATCTCCGCCCAGCGGGCCAAAGAGGTGGGGCTGGTGTGGAAGCTGACGGAGCCCGAAGACCTCACCGCAACGGCGCGGGCATGGGCCGAAACTCTGACCGAGGCTGCGCCGCTCGCTCAGCGGGCCACCAAGGAGGTGGCGTGGCGCACCGCGGACATGGGGTGGATCGAGGCGGTGCGTTTCGGTGAGGTCATGCGCAAGGTGGTAGGTGCGACCGCAGACGTCAAGGAGGGCCTGCGAGCCCGGGTGCAAAGGCGCAAACCGGACTGGAAGGCCCGCTGACCGACAGCCCGCCAACTGGTTCGCCGACTCGGTGGCCGCGCCGCACATAAACATGTATGTGCTATGCATATATAGTGGGTGGATCCAGGTACGACCAGCTCGATGAGTTGCTGACGCGCATTCACCTGGCGCGGCAGCGGCCGGGCTGGCGGCGCCGCCTACTCGACGGAGCCGGTCCGGTGACGAATGTCTCGGCGCTGCGTGTCTTGCGAGCGGTCGAGGAGGCTCAACGCACCGGCGGCGGGGCGTCCATTCGCGACGTCGCTGACTACATGGCCGTCGAGCATTCGACCGCGAGCCGCACCGTCGCGACCGTAGTCGCCGCCGGCCTGCTGACCAAGACCTCCGCCCCAGACGATCAACGTCGGTGCATCCTGGTCTTGACCGACATCGGCCGCGAGGCGCTGGGCACCGTGCGGGATCGAGGACGGGATCTGGTCGCCGAGACCATCGCCGACTGGCCGGACACCGATGTCGACACCCTGGTCGAACTGCTGGCCCGGCTGACCGAACGTTTAGAGCCTGCGGCGGCCGGATGACCACCGAAACGGCACCCGGGCTGCGGTCACGCAGCGCGCTGGGCCTGATGTTCGACCCGGTGTTCGGTGCGCTCTTCTGGGGAAAGATGTTCTCGGTGGTCGCCGTGTGGACGCATGGCATCGTTGCGGCGATCGTGATGTACGAGGCGACACGCTCGGCGCTGATGGTCGGCCTGGTCGGCGTCGTGCAGTTCGTCCCGCAGCTCATCTTGAGCCCCACCAGCGGCAAGTGGGCCGACATCGGAAACCCCGCACGTCAAATCCTGCTCGGCAGAGTGCTGTGCGTGGCGGGCTCCGGATCCGTTGCCGCGTGGCTGTTCCTGGAACCGGGACTGCAGGGGATGTCCGCAGCACTGCCGGTGCTCCTGGGAACGACGCTGGTCGGCTTCGGCTTCGTCGTGGGCGGGCCGGCCATGCAGTCCATCGTGCCCACCCTGATCCGCGACGGCGAACTCCCTACGGCGATGGCACTCAACAGCATTCCGATGACGATCGGACGCATCCTCGGGCCCGCCGCCGGTGCCTTCTTGGCCGCGAACCTCGGCTCGGCCGCCGGATTCGCCGTCAGCGCCGGCCTCCACCTCGTCTTCGCGACATTACTGGTCATTGTGCATTTCCCGGCTCCCCCGCAGCGACGCTCCGGGGCGGACTACCGGGTACGCGCAGCCCTCAAATATGTCTGGGCCGACCGCCCGCTGCTCCTGGCGCTCGTTGCCGTGGCGGCCGTCGGCTTCGCATCGGATCCATCGATCACCTTGACACCCTCGATGGCCGACGACCTCGGCGGCGGAGCCACACTCGTCGGCACACTGTCGGCGGTATTCGGTATCGGCGCGGCAGTCGGGATGACGGTACTGGCCCTGATGCGGGGTCGGGTGGCCTCGCCGCGGGTGTCGTCCATCGGCTTGTCCGGGCTCGGCGCCGGGTGCGCGGTGCTCGCCGTCGCGGCGGGGCCGGCGGTCGCGATGGCCGGGTTCGCTCTGGCGGGCCTGGGTTTCGGGTGGGCCATGACCGGACTGAGCACCGTCGTCCAGGAACGCGCTCCAGACGAGTTGCGGGGCAGGATCATGGCGCTTTGGCTCGTCGGATTTCTCGGCTCACGTCCAATCGCTGCGGCACTGCTCGGCGGGACTGCCGACATCTTCGGCGTGCAAGCGGGATTCGCGGCGGCGGCGGTACTGACCTTCGCGGTAACACTGTGGTGCCGGCCCCCGAGTCTGGTCGGCTCGCTGCCCACCCCGGTGTCACGAGCCCGAGCGGCGCCCTAGAACTGATGTCCTCCCACCCCACGCTGACGGCTTCCCTGCTGGACGATCCGGACCACTTGTTCACCTCCTTCGCCGCCTGGGCCGAGGCGCGCGGCACCGCCCTCTACCCGGCGCAGGAGGAGGCCTTGATCGAACTGGTCAGCGGTGCCAACGTCGTGCTGGCGACGCCTACCGGCTCGGGTAAGTCTCTAGTGGCTACCGGTGCGCTGTACGCGGCCCTGGCGACGAGACGCCGCAGCTACTACACCGCGCCGATCAAGGCCCTGGTCAGCGAGAAGTTCTTTGCGCTCTGCGACATATTCGGTGCGGCCGACGTCGGCATGCTGACCGGCGATGCCGCGGTCAACGCCGGCGCCCCGATCATCGCCTGCACCGCAGAAGTACTGGCCAATATCGCGCTGCGCGAGGGGGCTCAGGCCGAGGTAGGCGTGGTGGTGATGGACGAATTCCATTTCTACGGTGACCCGGACCGGGGCTGGGCCTGGCAGGTACCGCTGCTCGAGCTACCGCAGGCCCAGTTCCTGCTCATGTCAGCCACCCTCGGCGACGTCACGTTCCTGCGGGAGGACCTCACCCGTAGAACCGGCCGGCCGACAGCGCTGGTCGCACACGCCGAGCGCCCGGTACCGCTGTTCTACAGCTACGCGACCACACCGACGCACGAGACGATCGGCGACCTCCTCGACACCGGGCAGGCGCCGGTCTACGTGGTGCACGTCACCCAGGCCTCCGCCCTGGAGCGCGCGCAGGCGCTGATGAGCATCAACGTGTGCACGCGGGAGGAGAAGGCCGCGATCGCCACTCACATCGGCGCATTCCGCTTCTCGACCGCCTTTGGTTCGACACTGTCGCGACTGGTTCGGCATGGGATCGGCGTTCACCACGCCGGGATGTTGCCCAAGTACCGGAGGCTGGTGGAACAGCTGGCGCAGGCCGGCTTGCTCAAGGTCATCTGCGGTACCGATACCCTGGGTGTCGGCATCAACGTTCCCATCCGGACGGTCGTCTTCGCGGCGCTGTCGAAGTATGACGGCATCCGCACCCGGCTCCTGAACGCCCGCGAGTTCCACCAGATCGCGGGGCGAGCAGGGCGCGCTGGATATGACACCGCCGGCACCGTCGTCGTCCAAGCGCCCGAGCATGAGGTGGAAAACCTCAGGCAATTCGCCAAGGTTGCCAACGACCCGAAGAAACGCCGAAAGCTAGTGCGCCGCAAAGCTCCCGAAGGAATGGTGCCGTGGAGCGAATCCACCATGATCCGTTTGATCGACGCTACCCCGGCGCCGTTGACCAGCAACATGCGCGTATCGACAGCAATGATTCTCGATGTCGTCGACCGTCCAGGTGACCCGTTCGCGGCGATGCGAAGGCTGCTCACCGAGAATCACGAGCCGCGCAAGCGGCAGCTTCAGCATGTCCGTGAAGCGGTCGGCATCGCCCGCTCTCTGCTGCAGGCCGGTGTCATCGAGCGGGTGTCGGCGGGCGACGACGGATCCGGTGGACCTCGTTACCGACTGACCGTCGACCTGCCGGATGACTTCGCGCTCAATCAGCCGCTGTCGACGTTTGCGCTGGCGGCCGTCGATGTTCTCGACAGGGCCGCTACCGACTCGACAACCTTTGCCCTGGACGTTGTCTCGGTCATCGAAGCGACCCTTGAGGATCCCCGCCAGATTCTCGCGGCTCAGCTGAACAAGGCGAGGGGTGAGGCTGTCGCGGCGATGAAGGCTGAGGGCATAGAGTACGACGAGCGCATGGAGCTACTGGACGAGGTGAGCTACCCGAAGCCGCTCGACGAGCTGCTGGGGCATGCCTACGAAGTGTATCTGCAGAGCAACCCATGGGCTGCTGATGCGCACCTGTCGCCGAAGTCCGTCGTGCGCGAGATGTGGGAGCGTGCCTTCACTTTTCGGGAGTTCGTCAGCGTCTACGGGCTCACTCGTTCAGAGGGGGCGGTGCTCCGCTACCTCTCCGACGCCGTCAAGGCGCTGCGGTCTTCAGTGCCCGCTTCCGCCCGCACCGAAGAGCTCACCGAAATCACTGAGTGGCTTGGCGAGCTTGTGCGCCAGGTGGATTCGAGCTTACTCGACGAGTGGGAGCAGCTCACCAATCCGGAGCAACAGGCAGATTCCCACCGCCAGGAAATCCGGACGGTTGCGGCCCGCCCCCGCCCGTTGACCGGGAACGAGCGGGCGTTCACCGCCATGGTGCGCAATTCCTTGTTCCGCCGGGTGGAATTATTCGCCCGCCGCCGCTGGCATGACCTCGGCCAGTTGGATTCCGACGCGGGGTGGACCGCCGAACGCTGGGAAGAAGTCGGTTGCGCGTATTTCGACGAGCACGGCGATGTGGGCCTGGCCGCCGATGCCCGCGGCCCGGCGCTGCTGATAATCGACCGGCAGCGTGACCTGTGGCGGGTACGGCAGATCTTGGACGACCCTGCGGGACATCACGATTGGGGATTCGACGTCGAAGTGGACCTGGAGGCCTCGGACGAACAGGGCGCGGCGGTGATTCGGCTGGTGGATGCCGGGCGAATGGATTGAGTCGCGGTCGAAGTCCGCGGTTGTTCGACGCCGAGGACGTCATCCTGCCTTGGCGGCCAGACCCTTGGTGTCGACCATATCGATCCCGGCGTAGTGAATGGCGATCAGCCCATGGCGTTCAAAATCTTTCAGGATCTTGTTCAGCGAAGGCCGCTGCACGCCGAGCATTGCGGCGAGGGTTCGTTGGGCAAGCGGGACAGAGCCGTCGAGCGATTCGTCGAGCAGTAACTGCGCAACCTGTCCCGGCAGGGGTCGGCCGAGCATGGCGACGAGCCGTTCTTGGCCGGCGGAAACACGTTGTGCCACCGACGACAACCAGCGGCGGGCGATGTTGGGCCGGGTGGCCAGCAGGTGTTCAAAGGCGGGACGGTCCAGATACAAGCACGTGCAGTCGCCGAGAGCGCGCGCGGTATAGGCCATCGGCATCGCCAGGAGAAGGGGAATGTCTCCGTCGACGTCGCCGGTTCGGAGCACATCGACGACCACTCGGCGCCGGCCGGATCCCACTGCGAGTTCAATGCGCCCCTGACGGACGATCCACACCCCGGTAGGTTGTTCGCCGGCCGAGAAGAGCACGTCTGCGGCAGCGAACTGTTTGGCGGCAAGGGTTCCGGCAAGCGCACTGACGTCCTCACGCAGCAAGGGCGCGGCCGGTCCGCGGCCGACGCATCGAGCAACCCATGCGGCATGGCGGATCTGGACATCGCGCGGGCTCTCGCCGCCGGCCATGGCCAGCATGGCCTGTCGCACCGGTCCGGGACGGTTGGGCATCTGATCTCGTTCGGGCATGTCCCCGATCATGTCAGCACGCTGACATTCCCGCGCGATCACTGTCAGCCTGCTGAACCTTCCCTGATGTGGCCGCTTGACGTGGGGCCCCCTCGGCGGGGCGCTAATCCCCCGCGGCGACCAGGGAACGCAAGTGCACGTCCGGATTGTCCCGCTGGACATTCTCCAGCCGCCACTTGGTGGAGAAGACCGCGAGGACGACGCCGTCGGTGCGAGTGAAGACCTCGACCGAGACCTGCTTCTGCAGGAACTCGGCATCGGCCGGATCGGCGGCACGGGCCACCGTGTAAGGCAGCGGTTCGAGCTGAATCGGCGCCGTGAATTCGGTAGCCATCCGATGGCTGGCCACCTCGAACTGCATTGGGCCGACAGCGGCGAAGACCGGCGCCTGGTCACCGCGGCGGTCCGAACGCAGAACCTGGATGACGCCCTCCTGCTCGAGTTGCTCTATCCCGCGCCGGAACTGCTTGTGCTTACTGGGATCGGTGCCCCGCGCCACGGCGAAATGCTCAGGAGAGAAGCTCGGTATCGGCGGGTACATCACAGCCGCATCCCGGTACAGCGTATCCCCGGGCCGCAGTGCGCCGGCGTTCGCAAGCCCGATCACGTCGCCGGGCCAAGCGGTATCGAGAGTGGACCGTCGCTGACCGAAAACCGACTGCGCGTACTTGGTGACAAACGGCTTGCCCGTCGCCGCATGGGTCAGGACCTCACCGCGCTCGAACGTGCCCGAGCACACCCGGGCGAAGGCAATTCGGTCGCGATGGGCGGAGTCCATCCCCGCCTGGACCTTGAAGACGAAAGCGCTGAACGGCGCGTCAACTTCACGCCGTACTCCGTCGACGTCGAGTTGCCCGCTCGGCGGCGGCGCCAGCTGGCCCAGGACATCCAGGAGTTGGTTGACTCCGAAATTGAGGGCCGCCGAGGTGAAGAGAACCGGGGTCGAGGTGCAGTCGAGGAACGTGTCCGGATCGAAGTCGGCGCCGTCCGCGGACAGCAGTTCGGACTCCTCCATCGCGGTATCCCAGTCGATACCCGCGACGTCGCGGGCCCGGGCCGGGTCGATGTGCTCCTCGGGGGCGGCAGTGGCACCCCCGGCGGTACGGGTGAACCGAATGAAGTTGCCGCTACGCCGTTCCAGGACACCCTGGAAGTCTCCGGCAACGCCGACCGGCCAAGTCAACGGCGTGGGCCTCAGACCGATGCGCGACTGGATCTCATCCATGAGTTCCAGCGCGTCGCGACCCGGGCGGTCCCACTTGTTGACCACCGTGATGATCGGGATCCGACGATGCCGACAGACGTGAAAAAGCTTGAGTGTCTGCGGTTCCAGCCCCTTGGCGGCGTCGATGAGCATCACGGCCGAATCGACCGCGGTCAGCACCCGGTAGGTGTCCTCGGAGAAATCAGCGTGGCCCGGGGTATCGAGCAGGTTGATGATGCAGGTATGCCCGCCCTGGGCCCGGTAGGGGAATTGCAGAGCGGTCGAGGTGATGGATATCCCCCGCGCCTTTTCCATCTCCATCCAGTCCGACACTGTCGCGCGGCGACCGGATTTACCGTGGATGGCCCCCGCCTCGGTGATGGCGTTGGCATGCAGCACCAGCGCCTCGGTCAATGTGGACTTCCCGGCGTCGGGGTGGCTGATCACCGCGAACGTTCGGCGACGTCGCGCTTCGGCGGAGATGCGGTCTGACGGAGGCCCGGTGCCGGCCGCCGACTCACCGGAAACGGTATCGGTCATTTCACGCTCGACCTTATTGGCCGCAGCGCCGAAACGACAATCGCGGCACCGCACCGGACGGCTTCGGCATGCTCCACGGCCCTCAGCGCAGCCAACCGCACCGGACTCACAGGTTGCCGAACCAGCCAATAGCCCGGTGTCACAACATGATCGAGAGCTGCGGTGCTAGTCTCCGGACCGTAGGAACTCGATTACCCGGCCGAGCAGAATTGGATTCGGAATGTACACCGACAGCGAGGTACTCAAGGAGATCCTCGAACGTCATCAGGTGTGGCCGAGAATGGCCGCCAAGTACGGCGTCGAGAACCCTCTGCCGCCATGGAAGACCAGCCTCGACGGCCTCTGCGATGCTCTCGACCGCGCTGCCGCGGCAACCGCGGCGCCGAGTTTCAAGGAACGCCGCGACGAGGAGGACGCCCTCTCCGCGACCGTCTACTCCGAACTGCCCTATCCGGAAAACCAACTCGTGTCCCTGGCGCACTCGTTGATGGCCCGTGGTCTCATCACGGAAGCAGAACTGCGGCAGAAACTGTCGGCCGTCCGCGCACGGCTCGAGACCTGACCGTGTCGTGGGGGCGTTGGCTCACGGCCCACTTCAGGTCGCGGTCCGCTGGCTGAGCCGGACTCCGGTGATCGTATGCCTGCCCACCGAGGTGACTTCGAGAACGCAGCAGGGAAGTTCCACGCGATCCCCAGGGGCGGTGGGGATTCGGCCGAGCGAGGCCACCATCAATCCGGCGATGGTCGTGTAACCGCCCTTGGGCACGCTGTCGATGTCGATGCCGACGTCGGGGAGGTCGTGAATGGGGAAGCTGCCGGGTAGCGCGAGACTTCCGTCGGACAGGGTCTGGACCGACCAGATATCGCGGTCCGCCTCGTCATAGATCTCGCCGACGATCTCCTCCAACAGGTCCTCCAGGGTCACGATCCCCGCGACACCACCGCGTTCATCGATCACCATCGCGAACTGTTCGTGCTCAGCCATGAACCGGTTGAGGGCCGAGCTGACCCGGAGGCTGTCGGGCAACCTGAGCACGGGGTGCATCACGTCGGCCACGATGCCCGGCGAGGCGAGCAGGTCGCGCAGGTGAACCATACCGAGGACGTTGTCGAGGTCACCGTCGGCGACGACCGGCGCCCGGACATGACCTGAGTCCGCCAGGTCCAGTCGAGCACGCTCCACGGGCAAGCCGGCGTCCAGTCGCCAGACGGACGGCCGTGGCACCACGATCTCGCGGAGCCTGCGCTCGTGAATCTCCAACGCACCGCTGATGATCGTCCGCTGCTCGGCGGACAGACCTCGGTGACCGGTGACGAGCTGCCGAAGTTCCTCGACCGTCAACTCTTCCCTGCCGACGTGCGGATCACCGCCCAGTGACCGCACCACCACGTCGGTGGCCTTGCCCAGGAACCAAACGACGGGCCTGGCGGCCACCGCCAGCAACTCCAGCGGTACGGCCACCGCAACGGCCCAGCGACGAGCATGCTGCATGGCGAGGCGCTTCGGCGCCAGCTCGCCGACGACCAGGGTCAGGATCGCCACCAGCAGGGTGACGACGGTGACGCCGGCGAATTCGGCGGCATCGCCGAGGAAAGCCAGGCGATCGACCAGCGGCTCTGCCAGGGTGACTGCGGCAGTGGCCGAAGCGAGGAATCCGGCCAGCGTGATACCGAGCTGGATGGTCGCGAGGAACCGGTTCGGTTCGCGCGCCAGCCGAACCACGATGCGCTCCGCACCTTTTCCGCGACGCTCGAACTCGCGTAGCTGTCCTTCCCGCAAAGAGATGTACGCGGCTTCGCTACCAGCCAGCAGGCCGTTGATCACGATCAGCGAAGCCACCAGGGCGACCTGCGGCCAGTAGCCGGTCACCTACGCGCCCGCAGCCACATCTCTGCCGCTAGGGCCGGGCTGACAGGGATGGCGATCCCGAAGATACGCAGCGCAGCCTGTGCCCCTGTGAATGTCACGGTGCCGGACGCGTCTGGGTCTGGCACAACGTGAGCATACGCTCGACCGCGGCAAGGGAGACCGGCGAAGCCATCAGGTGTTCCCCGGGCCACTGTCCGGGGCGGGTCGCGCATCTGCGCCGTGACGGCGCATCCAGCGGTGTGCACTGCGTTCGGGTTCGATGACGAGAACCGGCACCGGAGAATGCTCGATGACGTCGGCCGACACGCTACCGAGTAGCCGAGTGGACAGACCCCGGCCCCGCCGGCCGACGACCAGCAGGTCGATATCCTGCTGCTCGGCGAACCGACGTAACGTCGGACCCGGCGCTCCGGCAAGCACTTCGGTATGAACCTCGCCCGAGATCTCAACGGCGTGCGCCAGCTCTGATAAGCGCCCCTCGGCTGCCTCGACGTCGGCCCTGGAGGCTAGTGCCCCCGGCTCGGCTGCCTCGGCCGCCTCGAAGTGGACAACCTCGGCCAACACCAGCAGCCCGCAACGTGGACCTACCAGCCGCAGAGCGGTCGCCAGCCCGCGTTCGGACTCCTTAGACCCGTCGGTGCCCACGAGCACGCGTAATTCTGTGTCGCCCTCCGCACGCTGCGGCGGCGCTCCCTGCGATCCGAACCTCGCGACCCCTGGACTGCGCTGTACCCGTTCAATCGCGATCGGCACAAACAGCGGCCCCAGCACCACCGCGATCAGAGTCCACAGGGGATCGTGTCCGTGGCGCGCCATCCACAATCCGGAGAGCAACCCCACAACGACCCAGCCGACGGCCAACGCGACAACAAGTGTGGTGCTCACACCTTCCATCGTCGCAGAGAGAAGGCGACCGCGACAGTTGCTTAGTGCCGATCGGATTGGTGACTTTGGGCCCCTTTTTCCTTAGCCTCGCCCCTTGAGCATCACGTTCCAGTACAGAAACGGCAGGCCGTATTTCTTGAGGTACCAGTAGCCACGGTGGGGCTTGGTCGGGTCAAGCACGGGCAACGAGGGCACCAGGTTGAAGTCGTAGTCGAACTCGGCCAGCAGCATGGCCTGCGCGGAGGTGACGATGGGACAGGACGCGTACCCGTCGTAACGGGCGTCCAGCGGCCGCCCTTCGAGGAACGCGGCGATGTTGTCGACCACCACCGGGGCCTGCTTCCGGACCGCGGCACCGGTCTTGGAGTTCGGCGAGGACCCGGCGTCGCCGAGGCTGAAGACGTTGGGGTGACGCACATGCTGCATGGTGTGTTTGTCGATATTGACGTATCCGGTCGCCTCACCTGTAGACAGCGCGCTGGACTTCACCCAGTCCGGAGCGGACTGGCGCGGCACGGCATGCAGCACGTCATAGGACAGCGTGGCGCCGGATCCACCTTCACCGACGGCGCTCACCGCGACCTTGCGCGCCGCCGAGTCGATGGAAGTCACCTCGGCGTTGGTGTGCACCGTGATGCCGTAGTCAGCGGCGACCGCATCGAGGCTGTCGGCGATCGCCGGGATGGCGAACAGCCGCGGTGTCGGTACGACCAGGTGTACATCGATATCTTTGAGCACTCCCTGTGATCGCCAGTAGTCGGCCGCCAAGTAGGCGATCTTCTGCGGCGCGCCGGCACACTTGATCGGACCGAACGGCATCGTGAACACCGCGCTGCCCGAACGCAGGTCGCGGATGAATTCCCACGTTCGTGGCGCCAAGTCGAACCGATAGTTCGACGAGACCCCATTCGTGCCCAGGGTGTCCTGCAGTCCCTCGGTTCGATCCCAGTCCAGCTGGATTCCGGGACAGATCACCAGCACGTCGTACTCGTAGGTCGCTCCGTCGGCGCAGCTGACCGTTCGACCATCGGGATCGATCGACGCGGCGGCGTTGCGGATCCACGTGGCACCTTTGGGCATCACCGACGCCTCCGGTCGCGCGGTGGTCGACGCCTTCGCCTGGCCGCCCCCGACGAGGGTCCACAGCGGCTGGTAGTAGTGCGTGTCCGACGGCTCGATCACGGCGACGTCATGGTGACCGCCGCGCAGCAATCGGGCCGCCACTGTGATGCCGGCGCTGCCACCGCCGACGATCAGGATGTGGTGTTTGGCGGTGGTCATGGTGGCTCTCTTCCCCGTCCCTCAGGCGTTCTGGCGTGCGTCCTCCCACGCGCCGTAACCGCCCAGGATGTCGCTGACGTCGCTGAAGCCCCGCTGCCTCAGCAGGCTCGCGGCCACCGAGGATCGATAGCCGCCCGCGCAGTACACCACTGTCGGCCTCGTAGCGTCCAATTCGCCCAGCCGGTCGGGTAGTTGTCCGACCGGGATGGCGATCGCGTTCGGGATGGCGCCGGCTGCCACCTCACCGGGGTTACGGACGTCCACGATCTGCAGGTCGGTCAGCTCGGAGGCGCGCTGGTCGAACGCACGCCCGGTCAGCCGCGATGCGACCTCGACGTCCCCAGGGTGAGCGAGCATCACCTCGAACGGGCGATCGAGGTAGCCGATCACCCGATCGAAACCGATGCGGGCGAGCCGGTTCTTACCTTCCAGCTCTTGACCCGCCTCGGTGAGCAGCACGATGTCGACGTCCGACGGCAGGACCGACCCGGCGAACTCGGCATAGCGGCCCTCCAGCCCGATGTTGATGGAATGCCGCAGGTGGTTCGTGGCGAACTCCTCGGGGCTGCGGCCGTCGACGAGAACGGCCCCTGCCGCGATCGCGTCGAGGACCTGCTCATAGGTCATCGCCGCCGGCATCTCGGTTTCGTCCAACAACTCGCGGTCCTGGCGGTTCAGCACCGCGTTGTAGACAAAGTAGCTCGGCGCTGGCGGCTGTCCTTCGGTGACCAGCTCCATGAACGTCGCCTTGTCGGGCGCACGCAGGGCGTAGTTCGTCTCCTTCTGCTCTCCCATCGTCGACCACAGCTCAGTGGACAGGTTCTTGCCGCAGGCCGAACCCGCGCCGTGGGCCGGATACACCCGGGTGGCGTCGGGCAGCGTCATCAGCTTGTTGTGCAGCGAGTCGTACAGCTTGTCCGCCAGTTCCTCACGGGTGAACCCGATGGAGGCAAGCAGGTCTGGCCGGCCGACGTCGCCGATGAACAGCGCGTCGCCGGTCAGTACTCCGTAGGGAGTCTCGTCCTCCGCGTGCTCGTAGACGACGATGCTCATCGACTCCGGTGTATGTCCGGGGGTGTGGCGGAACTCCAGGGTCACATCACCCAGTGAGTAGCGTTCGCCGTCGGCGACACCCACCGATTCGAACTCGGTCTCGGCGACCGCGGAGTACACGATCTTGGCGCCGGTGGCCTCTGCCAACTCCAGATGGCCCGACAGGAAGTCAGCGTGGAAGTGCGTCTCGATGACGAGTTCGATGGTGTACCCGAACTCCTCGGCGTCGGCCAGATACTCCGAAACGTCACGCTGTGGATCGACGACGGCTGCCCGCCCGGTGGTTTCGTCAGCAATCAGATACGACGCATGCGACAGACAGTCCAGGTAGTACTGGATGAACTTCATCCCGTCAATCCTCTCGTTCGGGGGTGGTTTTCGCCAGTAGGCACGACCTTCTGGCATACAGGGTGCCTATACCCCTATGGGTATGTCAAGCACGGCACGGGGCGAGGAAATTCCCGCTTGCGCGTACCCCCAGGGGTATGCGTACCATGGCCCTCAAGATGCACCTGCCGGTTTCGGAATGTACGCCCGGCCCCCGACGAAAGGACACCCATGACCGCGCCTGCCATCATCGATTCGCAGGACCTCAGCGATCTGCTCGGTTCGGCCCTGCCCCCTCGGGTGCTCGACGTCCGAACTCCCGGTGAGTTCGAGGCCGCCCACATCTCCGGGGCCTACAACGTTCCACTGAACCTCCTGCGCGAGCACCGCGAGGAGATCGTCCGGCATCTCGACGAAGACGTGGTCCTGGTCTGCCGCTCGGGCCAACGCGCCGCCACCGCCGAGGAAACGCTGCGCAAGGCCGGGCTGACCAACGTGCACATCCTCGAGGGCGGCATCGCCGCCTGGGAGGCTCAGGGCTTCGCGGTCAACCGAGGCGCTCCCCGCTGGGACATCGAGCGCCAGGTCCGCCTGATCGCCGGATCGATCGTGCTCTCCAGCGTTCTCGCCAGCGTCGCCATCCCCAAGGCGAAGTGGCTGGCCGGGGCAGTCGGCGGCGGCCTGACCTTCGCGTCGCTGACCAACACCTGCGCGATGGGCACGGCGTTGTCGAAACTGCCCTACAACCGCGGAGCCAGCTGCGACGCCGAGGCCATCGTGTCTCAACTCGTCGGCACCAAGGCCACAGAACCCGCCGCCGGCTAGCCGATCATGATCGCGCTCACCATCGGTCTCGCGGTGTTCGTCGGCATCTCGCTGGGACTGCTAGGCGGCGGTGGGTCCATCCTGACCGTCCCACTGCTCGCCTATGTCGCCGGCATGGACGCCAAGCAGGCCATCGCCACCTCCCTGCTGGTCGTCGGTGTCACCAGCGCGATCGGCGCGATCTCGCATGCGCGGGCCGGCCGGGTGCAATGGCGCACCGGCCTGATCTTCGGCGGCGCAGGCATGGCCGGCGCCTACGGCGGCGGCCTACTCGCCCGCTTCATTCCGGGCACAGTCCTGCTGACCGGATTCGCCGTCATGATGATCGCCACCGCCGTCGCGATGTTGCGCGGACGGAAGAACACCGAAGGGGCCGCGAGTCCGGCCGGTGCCGAACGCGGACATCACCTGCCAATACCGACGATCATCGCCGAAGGACTCGTCGTCGGCCTGGCGACCGGCCTGGTCGGCGCCGGTGGTGGCTTCCTGGTCGTGCCGGCCCTGGTACTGCTCGGCCGATTGCCGATGCCCATCGCGGTCGGCACCTCGCTGATCGTGATCGCGATGAAGTCCTTCGCCGGCCTGGCGGGATACCTGTCCAGCGTCCGGATCGATTGGGTGGTGGCGCTGGCGGTCACCGCCGCGGCCGTGCTGGGCGCCCTCGT
Organism: Actinomycetes bacterium; assembly: GCA_022601135.1. Classification (GTDB taxonomy): domain Bacteria; phylum Actinomycetota; class Actinomycetes; order Mycobacteriales; family Mycobacteriaceae; genus Mycobacterium. Next base: position 30,812 of record JAHZJB010000082.1, read on the forward strand.
CGGCGCCCGCCTGGCCGGAAAGGTCAACCCCGACGCGCTCCGGAAAGCCTTCGGCTGGTTCGTGCTCGCGATGTCCTCGGTCATCCTGGCCCAGGAAATCCACCCGAGCGTCGGCATCGCCGCGGCAGCACTTACCGGGATTGCCGCGGCCATCGCCTTCGTGTGCACCCGGTACGGCCACTGCCCGATACGCCGACGCACGCGAGCGCCGACCTCACGATCGGTTGCCGCATAACTTCACACAGATACCCCCACGGGTACCATGACATCAGCGCTCGTAGAAGGGAGCAACACCATGGTTGGTGACGAAGATGCGATCGTCGCGGTGCTCAACCGGCTGCGCCGGGCTCAGGGGCAACTTTCCGGGGTGATCACGATGATCGAACAGGGCCGCGACTGCAAGGACGTCGTGACGCAACTGGCGGCGGTGTCGCGCGCCTTGGACAAGGCCGGATTCAAGATCGTCGCGACCGGATTGCGGGAATGTCTGACCGGCGAGGCCGCCGACGGACAGCAGCCAATGACCGAGGCCGAGTTGGAGAAACTGTTCTTGGCTCTGGCCTGAGGGAAACGACGAGAACCAAGGAGAAGTTTGTGAGCTACGCACTGTCGACGACGCTGCACACCACATTCGAAGAGGCAGTGGACAAGACCCGGACAGCATTGAGCGATCAGGGCTTCGGCGTACTGACCGAGATCGACATGAAGGCAACGCTGAAAGCCAAGTTGGGCGAAGACATGGAGGACTACCTCATCCTCGGCGCCTGCAACCCGCCACTGGCGCACCGCGCGGTGAACTCTGACCGACAGATCGGATTGTTGTTGCCCTGCAACGTCGTCGTGCGCGCCGACCCCGCCGCCGACGGCGACGCGGTGATCGTCGACGCGATGGACCCCCAGGTGATGGTTCAGCTCTCCACTGAGCCGGGACTGCGCGCGGTCGCCGACGAAGCCGCGGCCAAGTTGCGTGCCGCCATCGACTCGCTGGAGGCCGGATAATCGGCGCTCGTCAGTGAATCGTCACTGCATGTACAGCAGTAGCGCCACCACTATGGCCGTCGCGAAACCGGCGGTGGCAACGCCGATCAGGACAACCTCCGCCTGAGGGGCCTGCATGACAACTCGGTTCTCGATCACCGGACTGGTCCTGATCTGTCGCGATCGCCGGTAGCCGAGGCCGAGGACGAACAGCGCGAGCAATGCCGCGGCGAGCGCCAACGCCGTCCGTCCGGGGCCGAGCGGGCCGTGCTGGCGCAGTAACACCAACGCGCCCCCGACGAGAAAGCCGAATGCGCTTCTCTCCCAGGATAAAAGGGTACGTTCCGCCGGCAGACCCGGCTTGCTGGACTGGCTGCCCGGCACCTTAGGGTCCAGCCGGCGGATAGACGACCAACACCACGAGTACCACCACGGTCACCGCGAATATCGACCCGCCGAGCAGCAACGGCACGTGGGTCCGTGGCAGTTCCTGGTCGCGGCGCATCGCCGCCTGGACGAGTTGCCAGCGCCGCACTGCCTGCGCGGCCAGCAGACCGCCCCCGGCGGTGAGCACGAGGCTGAGGCCATGCCGCACCCCGGCGATCCCGAATTCCGGCACGAACTGCACGACGGCGATGCCGCCGGCGATCAGGGCCAGCGCGGTGCGGATCCATGCCAGGAATGTTCGCTCGTTCGCCAGAGTGAAGCGGTAGTCCGGTTCTTCCTCACCGGCCGACACGGACGGCCCCTCGTCACCGGCAGAACTCATCAGGGCGCATCTCCTTCGGCGCGGATGGCTGCGAGCAGCGTACGTCCACGGGGCAGAGCCGTTACGGGGATACCGTCGGCCGACGGCGTTGTCACGCCTGCGAATCGGGCCTCGGACCCGAGTTGCGGGGTCGGTTCACCTCGGATCTCAGTCCGTGCACAGTGGTTGGCCGCCGTCGTCGTCGTAGACGGTGGCGGTAACGATCGCGCGCGCTTCATTGGGTGCAAAACCGCGCCTTTCGAGCAAGTCGATGATCCTGCTGTCCGGAACACCGGCCGCGCGGTTTGCGCACACGAGTTTGCCGTCAGTGTCTACGCGAGCGCTGTTCAGGTAGCCAAAACCGTTGTCGTAGAGGTAAGCCCAGAAGGGCTTCTCCGCGACCCCGGGGTTATCGATCGTGTCGGCGATGGTGCCATCGGCTGCTGCCGCCGGTGCCGACAGCAGCGCACCGACCGTCAAAGCCGAGACAATCCCGCTGGTAATCGTGCGAGTCGCCGGACGCCGCATCGGTCCCCCTTGTATGTCACCCTGCCGCTGAGCGTATCGGGGCTGCTCGCCGTACGCGGGATTTTTGCTGAGACATCGTCGTGAGTGAAGGATGCTCAGCGATCTGGTCGCTCAAGGTCGTTCGCGCAACAGCTAGCGTGGACGGCCGAGAGCCACCGCTCGCAGACAGGGTTATTGCAGTCAGGCTGTGTGGAAGGACGCGTGAATGTACGTCGGCGCGGTATCGATGCTGCTGGCGGCACTTGCCTTGGTCATGGGCCTGTATCTGTTGCACCGGCTCACCACGGTGGACCCCACCCCGGCAGTGGCGCTGCCGTTTGAATCCGGGTTGCTGCCCCAACAGCACGCGCTGTCGCGATTCCATGTGCGCTGGTACCCGGCGACGGTGCTGTTCCTCGCCTTCGATGTCGAAATGCTCTTCATGTACCCGTGGGCCGTTGTCGTCGCCGATCTGGGTGTCGCCGCAATCGTCGAGATGTTCGCGTTTTTGGCAGTGCTGCTGGTCGCGGTGATGTGGGCATGGCGGGAAGGTGCACTGCGATGGGTCTGAAAACCGGGTTCGCCCACTACGCCGCGCGCCAGCCACATGTCCTCATCGCCGAGGCACCCGGGGGTTGGCTGCAGCGCGCCGCTCTCGAACGCCGTGCGCTGCGGTGGGGTTGGCACCTTGCCGAGAACCCTGCCGACGCGGATGTACTCGCGATCTGCGGCACGCCGGGTCCGGAACTCACCGAGATGATCGGCCGGGTCTGGGACCAGCTGCCCGGACCGCGCTCGGGGGTCGGTCTGGTCGGGCCTGACACCGACGATGCGGAGATCGACGCCGCACTGGACCGGGCCCGCTTCTATCTCGCCGACACCGCCGCGCAGCGCTCCGACGCACGTGAGCGCCGTGCCCCCCACATCGAATCGGATACCCGCGATAACCACGAGATGGACCACGCGGCGATGGACCACGCCGCAATGGACCACGGGGCGATGGACCACGCGGCAATGGACCACGGCGACATGCAGATGGCACCCTCCGGCATTCCCCTCGCCGGGGGTGGGCCGGACCGCGACGGCCTCGAGATGGACGTGCTGGACGTCAGGTTGGGTCCCGTGCTGCGACACTGGCCGGCCGGATTGGTGGTGCGCTGTTCACTGCAGGGGGACCTGATCGTCGATGCGCAGGCCTGGACCCTCGATGCCGGCCAGGCCCCGCCGCCCCCACCGCGACACGCGCGCACCGAGGCTGCGCGCGAATGCGACCGACTGGCGTCGCTGCTGTTCTTGGCAGGTTGGCCGCATGCGGGGACCAGGGCGCGGAGGGTCCGCGACCTGCTGCTCACCACCGATCGACCCGCGCTGGACGAGTTGGACGCCCTGACCCGGCTGGTGACGCGTTCGCGCATCTTCGGGTGGTCGATGCGCGGAATCACCGACGGTCACCACGCGAGGCTGGCGCGCGCCCGGGCGCTGCTGACCGGTTGGGCAGCACCCGCCGACACCGCAACGACCCCCGCGGACCTGCCCGAGCGGGTCGTCGGGCGCGAGATGGCCGCGGCGCGCCTGGTAGTCGCGGGTCTCGACGTACTCGAACCCACCCCAGCCCAACCGGAGGCCAACGGTGGCTGACGTCGGACTCAACACCGTGTCGGGGCTGTGGGCCATCGGAGCCGTGGTCCTGCTGGGACTGCTGGTCCTGTTCGCCGCCACCCTGGACGGAGCGCTCACAGCACGGGCCGAGCGGCAGGTCGCCGGAGCGTTCAGCCGGCCGCTGATCGAGGCGGCCCGCTTGTTGCGGCAACGTCGCCGCACCACGCTGGAAGCCGACCGGCCGCTGTGGCGCATCGGCGGGGCCGGCCTGCTGGTGGCGGCGTTTCTGATGGTCGCCGTTGTTCCATTGGGCACCTGGACCCTGCTCGATCTCGACGTCGGCGTCGTCTGGTTCACCGCGGTGGACGTGATGATCTGGGCTTTCGTGTGGCTCGTCGGGTGGGGTCCCAACTCGGCTCACTCGCTGGTGGGTGGATACCGGTTCCTCGCCCACGGTCTCGGCTACGAACTCCCGCTGATGTTCGCACTGGTGGCACCCGCGATCGCCGCCGGCAGTCTGCGCGTCGGGGACATCGGGGCCGCGCAACACGATCTGTGGTTCGTCGTGTGGATGCCGCTCGCCTTCGCGGTGTACTGCCTGGGCGTCGTCGCCTTCTCGGTGTGGGGACCGTTTTCACCCGCCCTCGGCGCCGACATCGCCGGCGGCGCCGCCGCCGAGCTTTCCGGGGTGGACCGACTGTTGTTCGGGGCCGGGCGCTACGCCCTGCTCGCCGCGGGCGCGGCGTTCGCCGTGCCGATGTTTCTGGGAGGTGGCAGCGGGCCACTGCTGCCGGACTGGATCTGGGTGTTGCTCAAGACGCTGTTGCTGCTGGCGGCGTTCGTCTGGCTGCGGCGCAGGCTGCCCGCCCTGCGCCCGGACAAGTTCATGGAGGTGGGCTGGTTGGTGCTGCTGCCCGCGGTGGTGCTCCAGGATCTCGTTGTCGCCATCATCGCAGTCTGGAGGAACTGACACCCATGTTGCTCGACATCGCATTTTGGGGCGTCGCCGTCATCGCCGTGCTCTCGGGGGCGGCCGTGTTCTGGGTCGACTCGATGGCCCGCGCCACCTACGCGCTGGCTTGTTCGTTCGTCGCGGTCGGCGTCAACGTCCTGTTGCTGCACCAGAACTATGTCGGCATGGTCACCATTCTGATGATGGTGATGGAGATGGCCGTGATGGCCGTCTACATGATCATGTTCATGGGGATGAACCCCGCGCTGATGCCCATGAGCATGGTGCACGACAACCGCCGGGCGCTGGCGGCCGCCGTGGTCACCTTCGCCGTGTTGTCCGCCGGGATCCTGCTGGTGGACTGGCCGACCCGGCGTCCCGGCCCGTCCGGGGACGTCACCCGAGCGCTCGGCGAGGCGCTGATGGGTTCCAAGATGCTGGTGATGGCGGTGATCAGCCCCGTGATGGTGGCCACCATCGTGGCCGGTATCGTGCTGGCCGCCCGCCGCACCCGCTACGACCGTTTCGGTGACGATCTGGAGCGCCGAACGCCCGAGGACCCCCAGCCGGGAGGGGTGGGCCGATGACCCTGCAGACGGTGCTTCTGGTCGCCGCCGCCCTGTTCAGCGTGGGACTCTACGGCGCGTTGTCGCAGCAGGTCGTGGTGATGGTGATGATGGGCCTGGAGCTGATGGTCAACGGGGTGATCCTCGCCGCGGCCGCGTTCTGGTGGTTCCTGGCGCCCAACCCGACGGGCCAGGTGCTGCTGCTGGTCGTCATCGCGGCGATGACCGTCGAGATGGCGATGGGTTTCGCGGTCGCCACGCTGCTGCATCGCGATCGCCAGTCGGACATGACCGACATGGCCGGTGAACTGTCCGGATGAGCGCCTCATGACCGATGCCGACCAGGCCGTGCTTACCGCGGTGGTGCTGCTGCCCGCCGTGGTGGGCGCCGTGCTGACGCTGGGTCGGCGGGCCGAGCGGTTCGCCGCGCCGGCCTCGGTGGCGACGGCTGCAGTGATGTGTGTGCTGTCGGTCATCGCGGCGATGGCCCGACCCAGTGTGGCAACGCCGTTCATGGCGGGCACCGACTTCGCGCTCAGTGTCGACGGGCTTTCGGCCGTTGTGCTACCTGCCGTTGCCGTGGTGACACTGCTGGTCCTGGTGTTCGCGGCCGGTGACATCACCGAATCGCGGCGGCGCTTCCACGGCTTGATGCTGCTGTTCGCGGCCACCGCAGCGATCACCGTCACCGCCGACACACTGCCGGCGCTGTTGCTGGGCTGGGAGACCATGGGGGCGGCGTCCTACGCGCTCATCGGATTCCGGTGGCGGGACCAGTCGCGGGTGTCCGGCGGGCTCACCGCGTTCGTCACCACCAGGACCGCCGATCTCGGGCTTTATCTCGCCTCCGGCGCGGCGTTGGCCGGCGGCGCCGGCCTGGCCCTCGACAACTTGGCCGAGGCCTCCCCCGGGTGGCAGCATGTCGCCGCCGCAGGGGTGCTGGTCGCCGCCCTGGGCAAGGCCGCTCAGCTGCCGTTCTCCTTCTGGCTCTCCCGTGCGATGGAAGGCCCCAGCCCGGTCAGCGCGCTGCTGCATTCGGCGGCGATGGTGGCCATGGGCGGATACCTGCTCCTTCGTACCGAGCCGCTGCTCAGCTCTACCGTCTGGGCGGCAACCGCGGCGGCCTGGGTGGGGGCACTGACCGCGGTCACGCTCGGGTTGGTCGCCCTTGCCCAACGAGATCTCAAACAACTCCTGGCGGCCTCGACGGCTTCCCAGCTGGGCTTCGTGGTGATGGGCGCCGGGCTCGGCGCGGTCACGGGCGGCGCGGCGCAACTGGTCGCGCACGGGGCGACCAAGGCCCTGCTGTTCCTGGCGGCCGGGGCGTGGCTGAGCGCGCTGGGCACCAAACACCTCGAGGGTCTGCGCGGTGTCGCCGGACGCTGGCCGACGGTCGGCTGGACCGCGACCATCGGCGGGCTGGCCCTGGCCGGGATCGCGCCGCTGTCCTTGTGGGCCACCAAGGACGCAGTCCTGACCTCGGCGCTCGCGGCCTCCCCGTGGCTCTACGCGGTCGGCCTGTGGGGTGCGGCCGTTTCGGCTGCCTACGCCGGCAAGATCGTCGTCACCATCTGGCGTCGCCCGTTTCGCTTCGCGGCCGTGCGGCACTTCGACGAGGAGAGGCCGGGCACCCGCAGCGTCGGAGGGCTGCAGACCGCGCCCCTGGTAGTACTCGCGGCGGGAGCGGCAGTGCTCGGCGTGCTGGCGCCGGCTGCCCCGGTCGGAGAACTCGTCGTCACCGCCGTCCTGGCGATCGGGGTGGTCCTCGCAGTGGGCTACCTGCTACCTCGAGGCCGGCTTCCGGAGCCGGCGTGCGCCGCAGGGTGGTTAGGGCTGGAGACCGCGGCCCGGTTGGTGATCGTGGTGCCCACCATGCGGATCGCGCACGCGCTGGCGGTGTTCGACAACCGTGCGGTTAGCGGTGCGGTCGACGCGGTGGCCGACGGCACCGCGCGGGTTGCCCGGCGGGCGGCACGTTTCGACGACCGCGAGGTGGACGGCGCGGTCAACGCCGTGGCCGCCGCAGCCCGGGCGTTGGGCCGACTGGCCCGGAAGCCGCAGACCGGACAACTGCACGACTACTACTTCCTGGCCACCGTGCTGCTGGCGATCGGCGTGGTCCTTTTCTCCGTCTTCTATCTTGCATCGAGGTGAACGTGCTCAGCCTGATCGTGTTCCTGCCGCTGGCGGCCGCCCTGACCCTGGTCGCGGCACCGCGGATCGGCGACGTGGCGGCCCGCCGAATCTGGGTGTCGGTGGCCACGGTCGAACTCGCCTTGGTGCTTGGCTGCTGGGTCCGCTACCAGACGCCGGAGCCAGGAGCGTTCGCGTTCGAGGAACGCGCGGCGTGGATTCCGGGCGTCAACAGCAGCTACCACCTCGGCGTCGACGGGGTGTCGCTGCCGTTGGTGGCGATGACGGCGGTGATCTTCCTCGCCTGCGCGGTGTACGGGCTACGGGAGAAGAAGCGGCCTCGCCTGCACGCCGCGTTGCTGCTGTTCCTGCAGAGCGTCTGCCTCGGGGTCTTCGTCTCCCTGGACCTGATCTTGTTCTTCGTCTTCTTCGACCTGTCGATCGTCGGCATGTACTTCGCGATCGTTGGCTGGGGCCACGGCCAGGCCGCCCGGTCGGCGTTGAAGTTCTTCCTCTACACATTCCTCGGATCGCTGGCCCTGCTGGCAGGATTCATCGGCCTGTACGTCGCCGCCGATCCGCACACCTTCGATATGCCCGAGTTGATCGCCGCCATGCCGCTGGCCGGGCGGCCCCTCGCGGGGGGTCTGGTGCTGGCTGCGATTCTGTTGGGGCTGGCCGTGAAGACTCCCACCGTGCCGTTCCACACCTGGCTGCCGCCCGCGCACACCGACGCCTCGGCGATCGGTTCGGCGGTACTGGCCGCCGTCCTGCTCAAGCTGGGTACCTACGGATTCATCCGAATCGCGATGCCGATGCTGCCGCAAGCGTGGCAGTCCTGGGCCTGGATCATCGTGGCGGTCGGCGTGGTGTCGGTGGTGTACGGCGCGCTGGTGGCGTTGGCGCAGAACAACATCAAGCGGATGATCGCCTACACATCGGTCAACCACATGGGCTACGTGGTGCTGGCGGTCGGCGTCGCCGGCCTGCTGGCGCCGGACACCGATGCGGCCCGCGCCATCGCGGTGACCGGTGCCGTCACTCAGATGGTCAGCCACGGGCTGATCACCGGTGCACTGTTCCTACTCACGGGCGTACTCGCCGACCGCGCCGCGACCTACGAGATGGACTCCTTCGGCGGACTCGCCGGGCCCGCACCCAAATTGGCGACGCTGTTCGCCGTCGGCGCCTTCGCCTCCCTTGGGCTTCCCGCCTTCTCGGGCTTCATCGCCGAGTTCCAGATCTTCACCGGCAGCATCGCCGTCGCCCCGATCACCGCCGTCGCTCTGGTCGGCATTCTGCTCACCTCGGCGCTGTTCCTGCGAGCGCTGCAGCGGGTCTTCACCGGCGAGACACGCGGGCAATCAACAGGATTCGTCGATCTGCGACCTACCGAGCTGTGGTCTGTCACCCCGCTGCTGGTGCTGTCGCTGGCGATCGGCGTCATCCCACGTCCGCTGCTCGCCGTGATCGAACCGCCGGCGCGGACCCTGATCGATCTGATCGGACGCTAACGTGGAGACGCGCCCGTTGCTGCTGCTGCCGGAGATACTGCTGTTCCTCGGCGGTCTCGGCGTGCTCATCGGCGGATCGTTCCTGCCGCGCCGGCGCTTGTGGGTAACCCGCGTTGCGGCAGCGGCGGTGCTGGTGGCCACGATTGCCGTGGCAGCGGTGATGCTGGCCGGTCCGGACGGTGCGGCATTCGACGGCTCGTTCCGCGTCGACACGGCTACCGGCGTGGCACGCATACTCGCCGCTTTCGCAACGCTGCTGGTTCTGGCGCTGGCTTCCGACGAGATCGCCGGTTCGCCGCGGGAGAGCGAAACCTATGCGCTGTTACTGTTTTCGACGACCGGCGCGGTACTGCTCGCAGGGGCCAACGACCTCTTGGTGCTCGTCGCCGCATTCTTGTTGGCCAGTATTCCGCTGTACGGCTTGATCGGTCTGAACCGTGGCGCCAAGGCTGCCGAGGCCACCATGAAGACCTATCTGATGGGTGCGCTATTCGGAATCGTGCTGCTGCTCGGCGTCACGGTCGTGTACGGGGTCGCGGGCAGCACCCGCTTCGCCGATCTCGCAACAGGGTTGGCGCAGGTCGCACCCGCCGCGGTCGCCTCCGGGGTGTTCGCCATTGTGTGCGGTCTGATGTTCAAGGCCGGCGGAGTTCCCGCGCACTTCTGGGTGCCCGACGCCGCCCAAGGCGCCAGTGGGACCGCCGCGGCGTTCCTGACGACCGTCCCGAAGATCGGCGCGCTGATCGCCGTATACCGTTTGATGCTGGCCCTCCCGGACGCGTTGAACTGGCCGGCGCTGGTCGCGGTGTTGGCGGCGGCCAGCATGTCACTGGGAAACCTGGCCGCCTACTGGCAGCAGGACCCTCGCCGGCTGCTGGGTTGGTCGACCGTGGCGCAGGTGGGCTTTCTGCTGGTGCCGGTGGTGGCGGCGGGTCGTTCCGACCTGGCGTTGCCGTCGTTGCTGTTCTATTTGGCCGGCTACACGGTCACCAACCTGGCGGCCTTCGCCGTCACCACCGCAGTTCCGACCCTGCGCGACGTAAAGTCCTACCGCGGAATGGGGTTCGCCCATCCCTGGCTGACCACCGCGCTGGCGGTGGCGCTGCTCGGGTTGGTGGGCACTCCGCCCACGGCCGTTTTCATCGGCAAGGTGACAACCGCGACGGCCGCTTGGGACAGCGGCTACGCGTGGTTGGCGATCGTTGCGCTTCTCAACTCGCTGATCAGCCTCTTCTACTACTTGCGCTGGATCATCCCGACCGTGTCCCGCCGCGACTCCGATGCCGGCGCCGTTCTCCCCGGCCGATGGGGCACCGCCAGCGCCCTGACCGCGGCCGCGCTCAGCATCGCGCTGGGCGTCGCCGCGGGCGCCGTGTGGTCGATCGCGGGCGGCAGCTAGGTGGCAGCCAAATGGCAGCTAAACAACTATGTCCAGGCCCGCTCGCGCCAGCGCCAGGCACTGTCGCGCAGGAACTCCGCCAACGTCTTTGGCGGACGATGCAGAAGCCGTTCCACCTCACCGGTGATCGGCTGATTCTGCCTGAGCCGGGTCAGCGTGTACACCGCGGACATGAATCCGATGCTGTCCCAACCGACACCGCGACGGCGTAGGCGCCAGGCAAATCGGACCAGGCCGGGACGAGTGTAGGTCACCGGGTAACCCAGTTCGGCCGTCAATGCCGCGGCGACCTCGGACATGCTCAGTGCGGCCGGCCCGGTCAGGTGATGCACGACATCGCGGTGCTCTTCGGGATGCAACAGCGCGAGTGCCGCCACCGCAGCGGCGTCCCGAGCGTCGATGAACGACGTACGGCCGCGCCCAGCGGGAATGAACAACTCCCCGCGTTCAGCAATGTCCACGCCGTGGGTGGAGATGTGTCGGTGCAGGTTCTGCATGAAGAAGCTGCAGCGCAACACCGTCCAGCTCATCGAGCTGTCCCGCAAGGCAGCCTCCACCGTGTGGTGCGGGATGAAGCGGGCCCGATCCGCCCCGAATACCGATACGTAGACCACGTGCCGACAGCCCGTCTCTTCCGCACGCTTCACGAACGGCACGATGCCGTCGCGCGCCGCCTGGTTTCCGGGCAGCGGAAACAACAGGAACAGAGTGTCCACACCGGCCAACGCGCCAGCCCAGGTCGATCGATCGAAGAAATCCAGCGCGGCTACCTCCGCCGATGAACCGCCCAGGCGGGAACGCAACGCATCGGGATTACGGCTGGCGACGCGCCACTGCAACTCGGTGGGGGCGCGCCGCAGCACGTCGACCAACTCATCGCCCACGTTTCCGGTCGGACCGGTGATCAGCAGCATCCGCCCTTGCCTATCGCACGCAAGGGATACCGTCGCCCGTCATCCGCGTCAGGTCGGTCGGAGCGGGGGCGTCAGCGCCGGTAGCGGTGGCATCCACCGGATCGAGCGCGGCAGCAGGTGTTTCGGCGGGCGCGGTGAATATCTCAGTGCCGTCGCTGCTGAGGTAGTCCTCGGCCGGGAAGTCGGACCCCAGGGTCAGCTGCACCGTTCCCGGGGCCACCTGGTCGGAGGCCTCAGCGGTCAGTTGGAGTTGCTCGGCCAGCATCCTGGCGGCCGACTCGGAGCCGGCTCCGAACTCGATCGTGCTGACATCGGCCAGCGAATCGGCAGTGCTCACCTCACCCTGGGTGAAGCCGCGCGTTGCCCAGGCATTCTCGACCGCGGTGGCCAAACCGTCCTGCGTAGTGGCGTTGACGACGTCCAGCACCGCGGAAACAGCTGGCGGGGGCGTCGGGTCGGGTGATCCGGTGGCGAACAGGTTACGCACGATCGATCGGATGGCGGACACGTCGATGAGATTGACGTCTTCTCCCGCGGAATCCTGCCCGAACTCGCTGATGGGCAGGGTATACAACGATATCGGCCGACCGCTCAGGCCAGAATCGCTGTCGACGAAGCCAGCCAAATCGAACCCGGCGTCCACCGCGACGTTCTGTTGGGCGACCTGCACGAGCCTGCGCAACGCGCTGGGGCTCGACAGTGCGCCACCGTGCCGCAGCGCCGACATCAGCGAGACGATGAACGCCTGCTGGCGTCGGGTGCGATCCAGGTCGGTGAACAATGCGTCGTTCAGATCGCGACGCTGCCGCACAAACGCCAGGGCCTGCGCGGCGTCGATCTGCTGCACACCCTTGCGGAAGTCCGCACCCGAGTAGTCGTCGGCGGTATCGTCGCTCAGACACACCGTGATGGGTTGCACCACTTCGGCGATTTTGAAGAACGCTCCCAGAGTGACCTCGATGAAATGATCGATCGGCACTCCGAGCAGCGCGCGCACCGTCTTGATCTGTTCTTTGCGGCCCGCCTCGCGGGCGGCCTGCTCGTTGGCCGGTGTGGAATCGGAAACCGTTGTGCTGGAGCTCGACTCAGAGTTTTCTTGGACCGCCAGTTCTTCCATGGCCTGTTCGTAAGCCAACCCGTACGCCTGCTTGATCTTGGCTTTGCATACCTGACTGGGGCAGCCGGGCAGGTCCACATAGTCGTCGCGGGGAATCGAGATCGCGATCACCGGGCCGCCCCCGGCGGGGAGATGCAGCAGGATCAACACGTTGGCGTTATAGCCGCCCACCGATTCATCCCCGGCATGCAGCGCCTCGTACATGGCTTGAGGTAGCGGGTTGCCGTGTTGATCGAGCCGGCTATCGAGCCCCATGATGAGGATGTTCTGCTCACCGCCGGTCGAGTTCGGGCCGCCATCCAGAGCCAGGGAGGTGATGAAACCGCCGGCCAGACTGCGATAGCCGGCCCAGCCCATCCCGGTCACCATTAGCGCTAGCACTGTGGCCAGCGCGGCCAGCACCCGTCCACCGGCCAGCAGTCGACGCTGCCGTGAGCGGCGGTTCTCGCGATGTCGAGGACCGCGCACACGCGGCAGAACGTCGGTGTCCTCCCCTGAACGAGGAGCGGGTTGCGCCGGTCGTGTCATGACAATCCGAAACTATCCAGGAAACCGCACCGGCGCGAGCAGTCCGCGATTCCCGGCAGTGGACGGCGCGGCCACCCACGACCTTACCTAGACAATTTCGCGCGTTTGTCGCAGGTATGAGGCATTCGAGTGGGGCTGTTGCTCCCGGTTGTGACTCCTGCTACACCTAGAGGTCTGATGGCAGGAATCTTTGCCACATTTCGTGAGGAGGCGGGATGCGTCGTCCACAGATCCAAGGACTCCCCGATGAACCCCGGCCCGCTCCAGGGCACGCCGGGTTCGTCGGCCGGGTCGGCGCGCTCGCGGTCTTCCTCGGCGTCGGTGCGGCGCTCGCCATGCCAGCCGCGCATGCGGACACTGACAGCTCCTCGTCGTCGGGAAAGTCACCTTCCGATGCAGCATCTTCAGGCGCGTCGCCTTCTGACGCGTCGCCTTCGGCTGCGGCGAGTGGCTCGGACGGAGACCCCGACAGTGTACCCGCCGCCGGCGGGGCGACGGCTGCGTTTGGCGCCAGGCCCGACGGGGATGGCGAGGACACCGCGACGACCCCGGGGGACGAATTCGGCGACTTCAACGGGGACGACGGGGACGACGATTTCGACGGGGACGACGACTTCGACGGGGACGACAGGAACGACAGGAACGACAGGTCCATCCTGCGGTCTGCGGACAGCGACGCGCCGGAGGCACCCGCGGTCGTTGACGACCAACCCGCTGCCGCCGAAGCGGCCCCCGTCCCGCAGACATCGGTGGTTGAGATGCCGGTCGCGGAATTGGCCCCCTCGGGCACCGACGATCCGCAATCTCCGGTCTCCGCGCCGGAGGACTGGGTTTTGGCGGCGTACACCAGACGGCAGATCGGCGTCGAATCCGACGCAGTCGCCAGAACGCCGGCCGCCGTCGACCTCGACGACAGCGCACTGAGCAATCAGGTCAGCCCACTGGGCACCCCGGAGCAGATCGAACGCGAGAGGATCGCCCTGCAGACTGCCAGTTCGCTACCGGTGGCCGCCATGAAAGTGCTTCTGCGATGGGGCTTCCTCGCGGCCGCCAAGGAGCAGTTCGCACTTGTCGGGGGCCCCGACGCGGCCAACCAGGAGGCCCTGGACGACGCGGTCTCCGAGTACGCACTCGCCGCGGCGTTCCAGCAGCAGATTCTCAATCCGATGAATCCCGCGTTCGTCACCCAGGTCGCGCCCCCCCACGACTGGTATGGACTTGACGTCGGGGGCTCGCGGCTGCTGTACGACAACCCGGACACCATCTATCGCTTCACCCCGGTCAACAAGACCTCGGAGTACGTTATTACCGGACGCTTTTTCGAAGGCATCCCCGCCGACACCACCTTCAGTGTGCTCGAGGGACTCACCGGCACCACGTCGACGATCGTGAGTTTGCAGGATCTTGATATCAGCGAGGACGGCACGTTCGTCATCACCGCCAGTGGTGATCCCGCGGCGCCAGGGCAACGCAACCACCTGCAACTGACCTCCACGTCCACCCTCATTGCCGCCCGAAACACCCTGGGCGACTGGAACACCGAGGAGCCGATGGAACTCGCCGTGCACCGGGTCGACGGACCTCCCAACAGCCTGTTCGCTCAGTTGGGCGGGTTTGTGTTCCTCGGCGCACTGGTCAACGACAGCCCGTTCCTGACCTCGCTGGTATCCCTGATACCCCCGCTGGCCATCGCCGACACCCCGTTTGTGCGCGGCCCGCTGGCCGCCACGATCATGTTCGTCAGGGGAGCCAACGAAGAAGCCAGGTATATGGCGCTGGCAACGACTGACCCCGAGACCGGGCAGCTACGGCCGCCCAACGTGATGACGAAACCGGCGAGCAACGCCGAGTTCTTGGCCAACCAGTTGCAGAGCAACGGCTACTTCCAACTCGCCGATGACGAGGCACTGGTGCTGACCATTGAACCGGGCAACTCCGGATTCTTCACCGTCCCGATCTACAACGACTGGACGATCACCGACGACTATTGGAACCAGCAGACGAGCCTGAACAACGACCAAGCCGTAGCCAACCCGGACGGAACGTACACCATGGTGGTTTCGATCGCCGATCCTGTTGTGGCCAATTGGATTTCGACCGGAGGGCTGAACCAGGGCATCATCTCGATGCGGTTCCAGGATCTGGACCCCGATTCGATGGACACCCCGGGAGTCCAATCAGTGGTCGTCAAGCTCGAAGACTTGGAGGATCACCTGCCGGCGGGCACGATATTCCTTACCCCCGCGGAGCGGGCCGCGCAACTGGCCGCGCGCAAGGCCGGCTTCGACAAGCGTTGGGCGCCCTACCTGCAGGCCTGAGCGTTAAACGTAGGGGACGATCAGAGGCCGTATCCGATATGACAAGTAAGGCAACGGGTTCGCACGCCGCACCACCATCCGTAGACCGAGACCTGAAATCAATCACCTTGGCAGAGGTCGAAAAGGTTCTGGACAGCTCGGCGAACGGCTTGAGCCAAGCCGAAGCGACGACCCGGTTGGCGCAGTACGGGCCGAACGAGATCGCCGAGCACAAAACCAACCCCGTGCTGAAGTTCCTCTCCTACTTCTGGGGGCCGATCCCATGGATGATCGAGGTCGCGGTCATCCTGTCCGGAATCGTCGGCCACTGGCCGGACTTCTTCATCATCCTCGTACTGCTGATCGCCAATGCGGTGGTCGGGTCTTGGGAGGAGTACCAGGCGGGCAGCGCTGTCGATGCGCTCAAGGCCAAACTAGCTGTCGTCGCCCGGGTCAAACGCGACCGACGTTGGCGCACGGTCCCGGCGCGCGATCTCGTCCCCGGCGACGCAATACGACTGCGTTTGGGCGACATTGTTCCCGCCGACGCTCGATTGCTTGCCGGTGACGGGATCGAGGTGGATCAGTCTGCGCTGACAGGCGAGTCACTCCCGGTCAGTGTCGGTCCCGGGGCACCGGTGTTCGCCGGCTCGGTCATCCGCCGCGGGGAGATCGGAGCGCTCGTCTACGCGACCGGCACAGGCACCTACTTCGGGCGGACCGCGGAACTGGTGCAGGGCGCGCACACCGCCAGCCATTTCCAGCGCGCGGTCCTCAAGATCGGCAACTATCTGATTCTTCTGGCGCTCGTCCTGGTCGCGATCATCGTGGCCGCATCTCTGCTGCGCGGAAACGCGGTACTCACCACCCTGCAGTTCGCGCTGGTGCTGACCGTCGCGGCGATCCCGGTGGCGATGCCCACAGTGCTGTCGGTGACGATGGCAGTCGGCGCACGACTCCTCGCCACGAAACAGGCAATAGTCAGCAAGCTCGTTGCTATCGAGGAACTTGCCGGGGTTGACGTCTTATGTGCTGACAAGACCGGCACCCTGACGCAGAACGAGCTCACCCTCGGCGATCCGTTCAGCGTCGGCGACATCGCACCCGGTCAGGTGATCCTCAACGCCGCGCTGGCCTCGCGCGCCGACAATGCCGACCCCATCGACCTGGCCGTCCTCGGCGCACTTCCCGACGATGAGGCCCTCTCCGGCTACCGGGTGACCCACTTCCAGCCGTTCGACCCGGTCCACAAACGCACCGAGGCCACCGTCGAGGACAGCGACGGAGTGGGGTTCCGCGTGAGCAAGGGCGCACCTCAGGTGATTCTCGCGATGTGCGCCGACGTGTCCGATGTCACTGCTGAAATCACCGGCGCGGTAGACGAATTCGCCGCCCGGGGCTTTCGCTCATTGGGCGTGGCCCGCGCCGAGGCCGACGGTCCATGGCGATTTTTGGGAGTACTGCCCCTTTTCGACCCTCCCCGTCCCGACGCTGCCTCCACCATTGCCGCGGCTCGCCACATGGGGGTGGACCTGAAGATGGTCACCGGAGACGCGCTGGCGATCGCGACCGAAACCGCGACGAAGGTCGGGCTGGTCGGGGATATCCGTCTCGCCACAGGCTTGGGGGATGTCCAGAAGACCGAGTCGGACGCAATCATCGAATCGATAGAGGACGCAGACGGTTTCGCACAGGTGTTCCCAGAGCACAAGTTCCACATCGTGGACGTCCTACAGCGTCGAGGCCACATCGTCGGGATGACCGGGGATGGCGTCAACGACGCGCCCGCACTGAAGAAAGCCGACTGCGGTATCGCAGTGGCCGGCGCCACCGACGCGGCCCGCGCAGCCGCCGACATCGTGTTGCTCACCCCGGGTCTGTCGGTGATCATCGACGCGATCCGCGAGAGCCGCCGGATTTTCCAGCGCATGAACAGCTATGCGATCTACCGCATCGCCGAAACGCTGCGCGTGTTGCTGTTCATCACCCTGACGATCCTGGTCTTCAACTTCTATCCCTTGACCGCCGTCATGATCGTGATTCTTGCGCTACTCAACGACGGTGCCATCCTGTCCATCGCCTACGACCGTGTCCGTTACCGCAATCGGCCGGAGGTGTGGGACATGCGCACGGTGCTCGGGATCGCCACCGTCCTGGGGGTTGTCGGTCCGGTCGCCGCATTCGGACTGTTCGTTCTGGGGGACCGCGTCTTCGACCTCAGCCACTCCCGACTACAGACCATGATGTATCTGATGTTGTCGGTCGCCGGGCATCTGACGATCTTCCTGGCCCGCACCCGGGGTCCGTTCTGGTCGATCCGGCCCGCCCCCGTTCTGTCGATCGCCGTGCTCGGCACCCAGTGCCTGGCCACCGTTATCGCCGTCTACGGGCTGTTCATGACACCCTTGGGCTGGGGCTGGGCCCTGGTTGTCTGGGGATACGCGTTGCTGTGGGCACTGGTCACCGACCGGGTGAAGCTGCTCGCCTACCGCGTCCTCGACCGGACCCGAGTGCGCCCATGACAGCGCGGGTCGCCCCGCGACGAGAACTGACCAAAGACCCTCCGGACGGTGTCTTTGGTCTGCTGCAGCCCGACCGAGCACGTCCGACGATTGGTGAGACGTCCACGACGAGAGGGAGTACTCGTGATCGATTACGAACTGGACACCGAACACTCAATACTGCGGGTGAGGCCAGAATCATCGCTGGAGAAAAGCGACTTCGCCGAACTGGCCAAGGTCGTTGACCCCCAGATCGAAGCGGGCGGCGATCTGGCCGGTCTCATCATCGATGCGCCCCGGTTTCCGGGTTGGGATGGTCTCGGGGCCCTGGTAACGCATATCCGATTTGTGCGCGATCACCAGAAGCACGTCAAGAAAGTCGCCGTCGTCACCGACTCGCACCTCGGCGATTTCGCCGAGCACCTGACGTCGCACTTCGTCACGGCCGAAATACGGGCGTTCCCCGGAGATCAAGTCGCGCAGGCCAGGCAATGGATCATCGACGGGGCCTAGTCGGGCGCAGCAACCGTCGAGCTTAGGAAAGCAGCCCCTCTTTGACCAGCCAGGACCGTGCCACCAGAGCAGGGTCTTCGCCGTCGTTGTCGACCCTGGCGTTGAGCGCCGACATGACATCATTGGTCAGTTTCGGGTTCAACTGGCCGAAGATCTCAGCCAATTCCGGATGCGCGGCCAGCAAGTCGGAATCGACCACCTCCGTGAGGTTGTACAGCGGGAAGAACTGCTTGTCGTCCTCGAGCACCCGCAGATCCAGCGCCGGGATCCGCCCGTCGGTGGTGAACACCTCACCAAAGTTGCACTCCCCCTGCGCCGTCGCTGTGTAGATGACACCGGTGTCCAGCGTGATGACGTCACCCAGGTCGGCCCTGGACAAGCCGTATGTCTCCAGCATCGGCTCGAAACCGTCGTTACGGCTTGCAAATTCGCTCTCCACGCAGAACGTCAGCTCCGATCGGGGCAGCGTGGCGAGATCGGACAACCTGGTGACCCCGAGACGTTCGGCGGCCGACTCCCGAATAGCAAAAGCGTAGGTGTTGTTCATCGGCGCCGGTGGAAGCCAGGTGAGCCCGTTGGCCTGGTCCTCCTCGTTCACCGCGCGCCACTGCGCCTCGGCGCCCTTGATGGGATCTTCGTGACCCAGGTAGTTGATCCACCCGGTGCCGGTGTACTCCGGTGCCACGTTTGCGTCGCCACTGAGCAGGGCCTGTCGCACGCCGAAGCTGCCCGGGGTGTTGGTCATGTTGGTGACATCCGCCCCGGCGGTGGCCAAGATGATCGAGAGCATGTTCCCGAGGATCAGCTGCTCGGTGAAATCTTTGGCCGCGACAGTGATTTTCACCCCTTCCAGTGACTCGTAGTACTGGATCGAGCCCGGCTCCGCGTGAAGCACTGTGCCGCTCGCTGATTCCAGCCCACAGGCGGCCAGCGCCGCAGCGGCGACCGCCGCACCGAAAAACATCCGCAGGCGTGGGCACCGAGGGTGCCGCCGTGCGGAGGCCCGCGGTGCCAGACCTGTGCCCATACCGATCACAGTCCTTTGGGCGCGGCAAGCATCTCGACGACACGTGCCAACCAGTCGATGAAAAGCGCTAGCGCGGCCACCAGAATGGCTCCGACAATCAATGTCACGGGCTGCTGCAGCTTGATGCCAGTGGTGATGAGCTGACCGAGCCCGCCAGCCCCGGTGAACGACGCCAGTGCAGCAGTGCCGACGATAAGCACCAGGGCCGTGCGCACACCGGCGACGATCACGGGCAGGGCCAGCGGTAGTTCCACCCGCAGGAGCGTCGCAGTGCTCGACATTCCCATTCCACGTCCTGCCTCCACCAGACGCGCATCGACGCCATCCAGACCGGTCACGGTATTGGCGACAATCGGAAGGGCGCCGTACACGGTGAGTGCGACGACGGCACCGAGGGGACCGATCCCGAAAAGCACAGCGCCGAGCGCGATCAGGCCGATGGCGGGCGCTGCCTGCCCGAAGCCCGCCACGGTGATGATCGGTTTGGAGTAGCGGCGCATCGAACCGCGTGTCAGCGCGATCCCCAGCGGTATGCCGATCACACACGTCAGCACCGTGGCCGCCAGGCTGACCGTCATGTGCTCACGCAATAGCGTCAACAGACTCGACACCCCAAGCGAGCGCTGTTCGGATGCCGAGACGTCGGCGACCTGTACGTAGATCAGGCATCCGGCCACCGCCGCGACACACACCAACGGTTGCAGGAGCCAGCGCCCGACGCCGAGTCGGATAGTCCCCCTGCCGGTCTCGCTGTTCTCGGAAGCAACGTCGGCCACCATCGAGGTCATCAGGTCGGCTCCCGCGCAGGTGCGCCGTCGCGACTGCCGGCGATCGCATCCATGATGGTCTCCACCCGAATCACGCCCTGATAGGCGTTCCGCCGACCGGTGACCACGACGACGCCGTGCGACGAAGTCAGCATCTGGTCGAGCGCATCGTTGAGCGTTGAGGCGAGATTGACGCACGCCAGGTCGTCGTCTTCGGAAATGTCGTTCAAGGATCGCGTATTGGCCAACTCCTGCAACGACATCCATCGCTGTGGCCGTTCTTGGTCATCGAGAACGATGACATGCCCCCGGTCGATTGCTCGGGCAGCACGCAGCGCGTCACCCGGATCATCGCCGACATGAGCCACCGCCGCCTCGTGTAGCGCCACATCGCGTACCCGGCTCAGAGTGAGCTGCTTGAGGGCCGCACCGGCCCCCACGAAGTCGCGGACGAAGTCGTTCGCAGGATTGGTGAGAATTCCTTCCGGGGTGTCGTATTGGACGATCTTGGATCCGGCCTGCAGGATCGCGATCCGGTCACCGAGTTTGACCGCTTCGTCGAAATCGTGAGTGACAAAGACGATCGTCTTGCGGAGCTCGTCCTGCAGGCGCAGCAGCTCGTCCTGCAGGCGCAGGCGAGTGATGGGGTCCACGACACCAAAAGGTTCGTCCATCAGCAGCACCGGCGGGTCGGCCGCCAGTGCCCGCGCCACCCCCACGCGCTGCTGCTGCCCACCGGACAACTCCCGCGGATAGCGGTCCCGGTATTGCGCCGGGGCCAGGCCGACCAGATCGAGCAACTCGTCAATCCGATCGGCAATGCGCTTCTTGTTCCACTTGAGCAGGCGCGGCACGATCGCGATGTTGTCACCCACGGTGAAATGTGGAAAGAGCCCGGCGCCCTGGATGACGTACCCGATGTGGCGACGCAGTTCGTCGGCGTTTCGATGGGTGACGTCGTCGTCGCCAATGAGGATGCGACCACTGGTCGGCTCGATCAGGCGGTTGATCATCTTCATCGTCGTGGTCTTCCCGCAACCCGAGGGACCGACGAACATGACGATCTCCCCGGCGGGGATTTCGATGGTGACGTTGTCCACTGCCGGACTGGACGTCTCGTCGTAACGTTTTGTCACGCCGTCGAGCAGGATGCGCGCAGCTCCGGCCGGCGCCGACTCCTGGCGCTGGACCTGATCTGATGTGGCGAGCTCAGACACGTATCCCCCTCGGGGTGGTAAGTCGGGTCAGCACGTTGAGCACTGTGTCCAGGATGACGGCCAGGATGAGGATGCCGACGGTGGCCGCCAGGATCGAGTTGGTCGCGTTGGCGCCACCCATCCGGGAGATCCCCGAGAAGATGTAGCCGCCGAGCCCCGGGCCGAGTGCGAATGCCGCGATCGCCGCGATCCCCATGAGCATTTGGGCCGACACCCGCACACCGGTCATGATCACCGGCCACGCCAGCGGCAACTCCAGCCGCACCAAGGTGCTGAACCTGCTCATCCCCATGCCGCGCGCAGACTCCACCAACGTCTTGTCCACACCGGTGAGCCCGACGACGACATTGCGCAGTATCGGAAACACACCGAAGAACGACAGCATGATGACCGACGGCAGTACGCCCAGTCCGACGAAGCCGACGAGCACGCCCAGCAGGGCATATGACGGGACGGTCAGGCCGACAGCGGTTATCGCGTTCCCCGCCGCCACGCCCCAGGACGAGCGGTAGATCAGCACCCCGATGACGACCGCGATCACAGTGGCGATGGCCAGCGTCTGAACGACGAGGCTCATGTGCTGGTAGGCCAGGAACGACAAGACCGTCCAGCGGTCTCGAACGAACTCGACCAAACCCATACTCTTGCTAATGCCTCACTGACCGGTTACGTCGAACCAGCTACGTCTATCTACCGATGTTCGGGACCAACCCAACCTATCGTGATCACGCTGTCGAGGGGCCGCATTCAGCCGACGCGCTGGACGAACAGCGTGTAGGCACGCGACCGAATTCCACTGAAAACCGCTGCTGCCAAGATAAGGCCATGACAGGTGCGGAGCGTTCACTGCGCAGCGGTGATTTCCCGGTGCACTGGCCGGTGCTGACCCGATGGACCGACAACGACATGTTCGGTCATCTGAACAACGCGGTGTATTACGCGATGTTCGACACGGCGATCAACGCGTGGATCACTACCAACACGGGCATCGATCCGCTGGCCGCTGGGTGGCTTGCAGTGGTCGCCGAGTCCGGATGCCGGTACTTTGCCGAGCTGACGTTTCCCGATCCACTCACCGTGGGTTTGGCCGTCGAGCGAATAGGCCGTACCAGTGTGACCTACCGGCTTGCGGTGTTCCCATCACCGCAGGGTGCAACCGATGCGACCGATCGGCCCGTTGCCGCCGTCGGGCATTGGGTGCACGTCTATGTCGACCGGGCCAACCGCCGGCCGATGCCCATCCCCGAGCAGATCGGCGTCCTGCTGGAGAGTGTTCGCTGCTAGTAGGGTCAGCGCTGTGAGTCATCCGCTGGACCGCGGTGTCGGTGCCGCGGCACAGGCCGTGCGCAACCGAGAGTGCACTGCGGTCTCACTGACCGAGGCGGCAATTGGACGCCTCGAATCGTTGGACAAGGCACTGCATGCCTTTTGCACGCCAACGCCCGAGCTGGCGCTCGAGCGCGCGGCCGAACTCGATGGGTTGGTCGCCACCGGCGGGCCGGCCGGATCGTTGGCGGGAGTGCCCTACGGTGTCAAGGACCTGTTGTGCACGAAAGGCGTTCGCACGACAGCGTGTTCGATCGCATACCGCAACTTCGTGCCGACCGAGGATGACATCGTCGTCGAACGCTGCACCGGCGCAGGCGCAGTCAGTCTCGGAAAGACCAACGCGAGCGAGTTCGGCTACAGCGCGACGGGCCAGAATCCCCTCTTCCCGACCACCGTCAACCCCTGGGACCGCTCACTGACACCGGGGGGCTCCAGCGCCGGATCGGCAGCGGCGGTGGCTGCCGGCATCGTGCCCTTCGCGCTCGGCAGCGACGGTGGCGGTTCGATCCGCATTCCGGCCGGCTTCACGTCGTTGGTCGGATTCAAGCCGTCGATGGGGCGCGTGCCTGTCTACCCAGGTTGCCGAGACCAACGCTATCCCGGGGTCTCGGGTTGGGAAAGCATCGAACACATCGGGCCGATCTGCCGAACGGTGGCGGACGTAGCAACGGTGATGTCGGTTCTCGCGGGACCCGATTCACGCGACAGGCACAGCATCCCGTGCGGCGACGTGAATTGGGAGGCGGCGGTGCAGCCCGCGCCCACCACCGGGTTGCGGGTGGCCTACAGCGCTACGTTCGGTTATCTGCCGCTGGACCGCGAGGTTCACTCGGTGATCGGCAGCGCGGTCCGGCGACTGGAAAGCCAACTCGGTTGTCGTGTTACCGAAGTCGATCCCGGCTGGAGCGATCCGGGTGACTCATTTCTCGCCTTGATCATGGCCGAAACCGATCTGGCCGGGATGCGGCAGATGGCCGCCACCATCGGCGATGACATGTCGCCGCACCTGGTCACCATGCTGACGACCGACTGGACCGCCCAGGACTTCACCGACGCCAACATGTGGCGCAAGTCGGTGGTGAATCAGATGGCCCGGTTCATGACCGATTTCGATGTTCTGATCACGCCCACCGCGGCCGTGCCACCGTTCCGCACCGGGATTCAGGGTCCCGACACGATCGACGGTCGTGCAGTCGCCGACACGACGTGGCTGGGTTTCATGTCGCCCGCCAACCTCACGGGACAACCAGCGATCAGCGTTCCCGCCGGACTCACCGCCGATGGACTTCCAGTGGGGATGCAGATCGTGGCTCGGCATCTCGATGACATGACGGTGCTACACCTGGCTGCTGAATGGGAAAGGGCCAGTGGCTTTCCCGCGTGGCGTCCGAACGTCAGGTAGTGCCGGTTCCCAGGCCGGGTAACAGTTCGGCCAGTGCCTGCAGGTTGTCGAGATACTCCTCGACGGACGCGTGAGCGAAGGAACTCGGAATGATGGTGGCACCGCGTGCGGCTGTCTCGGCGAGGAGGTCTTGGGTTTGGCGGGGCTCGTCGATCGGATCAAGTCTTCGGCCGGTGGCCAGTACCACGTCGAAACCCGTTGGTAGCTCTACTCGTTGCAGCCACTCTTCGGCCTGCACCGGTGTCACGTTGAACGGGGACCAGCCGTCGCCAAGTGCGACGGCACGGCGCAGCGAGCGCAGGGTGCGGCCCCCCACCCAGATAGGCACGTGCGCTTGCACCGCGCATGGGTCGACGACCATCCCGCCGTACGAATACCACGTTCCGTGGTACTCGGGCTCTGTTCTCGACAGTGAAGCCCGCAATGCCTTCAACGCATCCTCTGCCCGGGCACCGCGGTTGGCGAACTGCGCCCCGATGAGGTCGAACTCCTCCTTGAGGGTCCCGACACCGACCCCGAGTATCACCCTGCCGCCACTGACCACATCCAATGTGCCGTAGCGCTTGGCGATTTCAAGCGGATGATGGTAGGCCAGCACCAGCACCTGGGTCGCGAAACGGATTCGCTCAGTACGGGCCGCCAGGTACCCGAAGGTGGCCAGGGGATCCCAGTAGCGGCCACCCCGGCGGGCGAGCTCGGTGGCCGGCAGGGCGATATGCTCACTGCAGGTGAGGTGGTGATAGCCCAGTCGGTCGGCCGATTCCGCGATCCGGGCAAGGTCTTCAATCGAGGCGTCCCGTTCCCAGGGTGCGGCCCCGGCCATCATCGTGACCACCGGCGTGGTGACCGAAAGTTTCACATTTACTGCGTTGCTCATCGCCGCGCGATCCCTCCTGCCACCCAGAAGCTGTCACCATGAAGACCTCAACAGTGTTTCAGGGAGGATGGCCCATGTCCGCATCGGATTCCCGCGACGATCCACGACAAACGTACCGGCGTCTGCGCGCAGCCCACCTGAACGCCGTCACGTCGGCCCTTGAAGATCACGTCGCGCGGCTGGCCTGGTCGCGCGAGCAGATCGACCGATACCAGCAGCAAAGGTTGCGCGCCCTCCTGGGATTCGCACGTGAACGGTCACGCTTTCACGCCCGACGATTGCGGGGGTTGGATACTTCCTCGGCTGCGATCGAGGACCTACAACAGTTGCCGATCATGACGAAGCAAGACGCACAACGGGACTGGGACGAAATCGTCACCGGCGTCGATCTCGACCGCGGGGGTGCTGAACGCGTTCTCGCTGAACAGCAATGGTTCAGTTACACGCCGAGCAACCAGCAGCTCTTCAGCTCCGGTGGATCCAGCGGGGTGCGGGGCGTCTACGTGTGGGATTGGGAGTTCGCCGTCTCGGTAACGTGCCTTGCCTGGCGGATGCAGGCAGCACAGGAGCGCCGCTCCGCTCACCCGTCACCCGCACTGCTGGCCGTGCTGGCCGCGGGCGGGCCGCCGCACGCGAGCACACCGCTGTTCGACGTTCCGACAACACCGGATATGACGACCGCCGTGATACCGGCCGGTGAGCCGTTCGACGATGTGCGGGCGGCGGTGGCAGCCGCTCGACCCAGCCATCTGGTCGGCTATGCCACCGTGATAGGCAAGCTCGCCCGCGCCACCTTGGCCGGCGATCTCGACATCAGGCCCGTCCGCGTCAGCACGAACTCCGAACCGCTGTTCGACGAGGATAGACGCGCGATCGGGCAGGCGTGGGGCGCGCCGTTGCACAACCTGTGGGGATCGACCGAGATCGGGGTCCAAGCCGTCGGTTGCGGTCTTGGCGACGGGCTGCACGTCTGCGAAGACGAGGTGATCCTGGAGCGGGTCGACGACAACGGGAATGCCGTGGCCGCCGATGCGCCGGCCGCCCGAACCCTGGCTACCGGACTCGCCAATCGAACGTTTCCCTTCATCAGGTACGACCTGGGAGATCAGGTCCGTCCGCTGGCCGGCGACTGCGCGTGTGGTAGCGCATTCGCCCGGGTGGCCGACATCGGCGGCCGGCGCGACGATGATTTCCGGTACCCGACCTCGACGATTCCGGCGAGCGTCTTCCGTCACATTCTCGGTACCGATCCCCGCGTCTCGGAGTACCAGGTCAAGCAGACGGTCGGCGGAGCCGAGATCCTTGCCGTGGGAAACCCCGACGCGGATCAGCTCGCCTCGTCGGTGGTCGAGGCACTCCGCGACCACGGCTTGAGCGATCCCGAGATACAGATCCAGGTGGTGCAACGCATCCCGCGCCACCAGACAAGCGGCAAGCTGCGGCGATTCGTCCCACTGAGCGCGCAGCAATAATCCGGCGAGGCCTGCCGCGCACCTGCGTCATGGTGTGGGCGACGGCTACCGGCCGATGGCGGCCGCCAGCCCCTCAGGGTCGGCGACGCTCACCCACAGCGCGGAGTGGTCCTTGAAACCGATGACCCTGGGAATCTTCTCCTTGAAGGCAATGCACAGACCCGACTCGTGATTCGTGCCGAAGGTGATCCCGTCGTCGCTGAAGCTCAACCGCAAACCCACCGCGGTGTACCAACGGTGGGGCCCGGTGACCAGCGTGTGATCGACGTTGTCCAGCGGTGTCTCAATGCTGAAGCGGCCATAGGTGGCCCGCAGCAGGCCATCGTCGGTGAGGTCGACGCCGTCATGGTCGCTGACGCCGAGGGCGAGGAAGACCGGCGCCCACCGGCGGTCCAGTCGGTACGGAAAAGCTGCTGGTGGCCTCATGGGGGCAGAATGCCAGATGGGAGGGTCCCGCTCGACGGTGGGGTGGACCGTGAGCGCTCATCCACCGAGCTGCAATCTGACTGTCTCGGTGGAACCGGGATCCGGCTTCACTAGCCTCGGAGCTATGGAAGCCATGGCACAGCGATCCTGGGATCCGGCAGAGATGCTGGAGCTCGTCGAGCTACCCACGCCCGAACCGCGCAAGGGTGAAGTCCGAGTTCGCGTCCAGGCGATCGGCGTCAACCCCGTTGACTGGAAAATGCGAAGCTCAGGACCCCTGCGGCTGGCGGCGCGCCTGATAGGGCCGAAGCCGCCGGTGGTCGTGGGCGTGGACTTCGCCGGGGCGGTCGAGGCGGTCGGCCCCGGAGTGACCCGTGCGGCCCCGGGTGATCGGGTGGTGGGCGGCACCAACTTCGCCCGGGGCCAACGCGGTTCATACGCCGACACCGTGGTGGTGCGCGAGGACCAGCTCTGCCGTGTCCCGGACACGGTGGACATCGCCGTCGCAGCCGCCCTTCCCGTGAGCGGGGTCACCGCCTGGATGGCCGTGGTGGATCTGGGCCGCATCCGACAGGTTCAGCCCGCCGACCGGCGGGTACTTGTGCTGGGCGCGTCCGGGGGCGTGGGTCAGTTGGCAGTGCAGATCGCCAAGCTGGAGGGTGCTTTCGTGGCCGGCGTGTGCTCGACGAGCAACGTGGAGATGGTGCGAGGTCTGGGAGCTGACCGGGTCCTCGACTACAACCAGGGCGACGCCCTGGAGCAGGCCCGGCCGCACGCCCCGTACCACGTCGTCGTCGACTGTGTGGGCAGCTACTCCGGCGCCAGTTGCCGAGCCCTGCTGTCATCCCGCGGCCGCCACATCATGGTCGCAGGCGATGAGCCCAGTGCCGCCGTGCAGCTGCTGGTGCCCCCGTTCAAATCCAAGACCATCCTGGGCCGGCCCACCGGCGCGCGGCTGGAACCGCTGGTGGCCGCTGTTGCTGCCGGCAAGCTACGGGTGGCCATCGCGCAGAAGCTACCGCTGACCAGTGCCGAGGAGGCCCACCGGCTCAGCCGAACCGGCCGTCTGACCGGCAAGCTGATTCTCGAACCGTAAGTGAGCCTAAGGACGACTGCCCGAGGTGACCCGGTCTCGATGCTGGACCGTTCCCGGCGCGTTGATGATCATCTCGGCGAGCCGGGCGGTCGCATGGGTGACTTCGTGGAGCGGCTGCGAAGCCAGATAGACCCTCCAGAGCACGGGGGTCTTCAGCTTGATCGATCTCAGATCCGTCAGCCGCCGCGCCTCGCTGAGGGGCATCAGGGCGGTGGCGATTCCGCGCCGTATCAGTTCGGCGATAGCGGGGAAACCCACGAGCAGTTCGTAATGCGTGGGGGGCTGCAGGCCGACGCCGTTGAAAGCGTTGTTGACCACGTTGCGCAGCCCGGATTCCTGCGGGAAGCCCGCGAGACATTCTCGCGACAACTCCCCGACCTCCACGGTCGAACGTCTGGCCAATGGGTGGTCGGGTCTGCACACGAATACGAGCGGGTCCTCGAACAGCGGGTGCACTTCGAGTTGCGCAGGAAAACTCAAGGGTCCTGACACCAATGCCAGGTCCAGAGTGCCCGCCAACAGGGCGGGAAGGTAGGCGGCCGAACCAGTCTGGTAAAGGTGTGTTCGCAGTCGAACCTGCGGGTTCTGTTCAGCGAATTCCAGGAGTACTCGCACGAAGTCCAACGGACCGGACGAGATCAGGACACCGAGATTCACCGTGCCGGCGTTGCCCTGCCTGCCCGCCTGCGCCGATTCCTTGGCCGATTCCTTGGCAAGGTCAGCCGCCCGCAGTACTTCTCCGACCCGCTCACGGAACGCCTCACCCGCATCGGTCAGATCGATTCGATGGCGCCGCCGGTCGAACAGTTGCACCCCGAGCTCGCGCTCAAGTTTGCCAATAGAGGTCGACAGCGCAGATTGGACAACGTTCACCCGTACCGCGGCACGAGAAAAACTCATCTCGCCAGCGACAGCCATGAAGTATTCCAGCTGGCGGAGCTCCACCGCTTCAACCTAGCAGACCGGCACCCGCCTTGCGGAAAGTTTGCTGGCGACGGCTGATTGCCGGATTCCGGTCAGCCTGACGGTGTTTCACCAGCCAACGTGAAGCTGTCGGCACGTTCAGCGGCCAGTGTGAAGGTGCCGGCACCCTCGGCTGGCCACCCGGATGGCGTTCGGCTACCCGGCGGATGCCAGAGTCGTGGTGGGCTGGCGGCCGGTGAACGCGACGAGCCGATCGAGCACCGCGGCGCCCGGTGCGGCATCGACCGCGTCGGCGAAGCCGGCGAAGCTCCGGGCTTGCGGCGTGATGGCCTTGCCGGCCAACTCCAGCACGTAGTCACATACCGGCTCCGACACCACCACGTCCCGTCCCGTGGCCGTTGCGAAATCCCACGCATGGACCAGGAATTCCAGAGACATGACGCCAGCCATGATGGCTGCCGGCATCTCGGAGGAGCCCCGCGGCACCATGCCCTGCACCCCGCGCCGTCGCCATGCCTCCAGTGCCACCTGAGCTGCGTCGGCGACCTGGGTTTCACACGGCGCATCGGCAGCACGGGCCGGTATCTGCGCGCCCGCGGCCTCGCCGATCGCGGTGATCGAGCCCAGCAGATGTTCCAGCAACTGCGACACGCTGAACTCCGTGCACGGCGTCGGCTTGGCCAGATCGGCGGCATCCGTTCCTCGCAGCACGTTCTGGAGAACAGCCAACGTGGCTTCAGCACTGGAGAGTTCGTCGATCTGATCGGGTACCGCCGACCAGTCATCCGGACCCGCATCCCCGCTCCGCCCGGCGATCACCAACCTGTCGAGGTAATGGTTCCACCCCTCGGCATGGCGAGCGGCCTGCTCCTCGGTCAGCTCGTCGTGCACCACGTGCACCTCGGTACCGTCGGCGACCGGGGCCAGCGTGATCGCCACCGTGGATTCGCTCGGCAGCGGATCGCCGCCAAGTTCCCAGCCCCAGGAGAACACCACGCGCCGGCCTGGATCCACCTCGACGAATGTGCCCGCCGCCACGTGCCCCGGGGTCACGGTCCAGCGATACTCGCCGCCCGCGCGCAGGTCCACCCGTGCGGCGACGGTCATCCAGCGGCGAAGCCGGTCGGGCTCGGTGATGAGCGCGAAGGCGTCACCCGCCTGCAAGGGTAGAACCACTGATTTCTCGAACGGCATCTCTGGGTCTCCTCGGGTTACCAGCCCGCGTTGTTGGCCAAATCGATCGCATACTGGGCGATGAAGGTGCCGGCCGCCGGCTCTCCGCGGCCGCATGGCCCGTCGGACTCACCAGGACGTTTCACCCATAGATAGGCGTCGACGTTCGGGGCCGACGTAGCCGTGGTCGGCGTGACGCCCAGGGCTCGCCCGGTGGGATTGCACCACGACATCGGATCGCCCTCGACCGGCCCTGCGCCGTTGCGTGAAGTGTCGATCACGTAGTTCGACCCGTTCGTGAGTCCAGAAATCGCTTCGCCGTAACCGATCTGTTCTTCAGTGGTGTAGAAGTTCGCGGTATTCAGGCTGAAACCCCGGGCACGGTCCACACCGACCTGGTTGAGCCGGGCCGCCATTTCCTCGACGCTCACCCAGCGCGAGTGTCCCGCGTCGACGTACACGGCCGTGGCCGGGTTGCGGGTCAGCGCCTCGACGGCATAGCTGATCAAATCGAAACGCTCCTGCCGCTGATCACCGGATAGGCAGTCGGCCATCGCCAGCGCGTCGGGTTCGAGGATGACCGTCGCCGGCCCGGGCCCGATGGCGGATGCGACACCGTCGATCCACTGTCGATAAGCGCCGCCCGACCCGAACCCTCCGACCGAGAAGGTTCCGCAGTCGCGATTGGGGATTCCGTAAAGCGCGAGGATCGGCATGGCGCCGGCAGCCTGTGCCGTGGAGATGTACTTCGCATCCACCGCGGGGGTGGAAAGCCGGTCCATCCAGTACGCCGTCGGCGTGCTCACGACGGCGTACAACTCAGGACTCGGGTTGCTCTGCGTAGCGCGCATACCCTTCGAATTGGGGTCGACGTAGAAGGACTGTCCGGCCAGGGGGTTGGCGTCACTGGCCAGTCGTACCGACGGCCCGGTGGGGACCTGCGCCGGGTCGCCGAGAAAACCCAGGCCGGCGACGGCCGTCAACGCGAAGAGGGGCGCAATCCAGCGTGTGACTGCACCGGCAGCTGAGGAGATCACGTGAGGAACTTAGCGTCGCCCCGCCGCGAGCACCAATCACGGGTAGCGCGCCGGATGCCCACCGGCGTGCACCCATGGTGGGTGCGCGGTGTCCTCACGTTAGTGTGCTTCGGTCGGCTTCCTCGAACAGGCCGGTAGAAGAGTTGAGCGATTCCATGACTGCAGAATCAGAACCGTCGACGCTCGAATCGCGAGTCGGCCATTACTACCAGATGGACGGCACCTACCTGGTCGGCCGCGAAAAAGTACGCGAGTACGCCCGCGCGGTGCAGGACTACCACCCCGCGCACTGGGACGTTGCCGCCGCCGCCGAGTTGGGCTATCCCGACCTGGTCGCGCCACTGACGTTCCCCTCCACCCCGGGGATGACGTGCAATCGCCGCATGTTCGAGCAAGTGGTGGTCGGGTACGACACCTACATGCAGACCGAGGAAGTTTTCGAGCAGCACCGTCCGATCGTGGCCGGCGACGAACTGCGCGTCGACGTCGAACTGACCTCGGTGCGCAGGATCGCCGGCCGGGACCTGATCACCGTCACCAACACCTTCACCGACGTCGCCGGCGAGCGGGTGCACACCCTGCACACCACCGTCGTCGGGGTGACCGCCGACGATCTCGACCCGGCGATCAAGACCGCCGTGCACAACGCGATGATGCACGACGTGAACATCTTCGGAGTGGGCGAAGAGGGCTACCGGAAGACGCTGCGCCCGCCGGGCGACGTCCGGATTTCCGAGGCGGACGCGACCCGCACCCCGGGGACGCCAGACTTCGACGCCGTGCAGGTAGGTGACGAGCTTCCGGTGCGCCACACCCGCCTCTCCCGGGGCGACCTGGTGAACTATGCCGGGGTGGCTGGCGACGCCAACCCCATTCACTGGGACGAGGACATCGCCAAACTGGCCGGCCTGCCCGATGTCATCGCCCACGGGATGCTCACCATGGGCCTGGGTGCCGGCTTCGCCTCGGCCTGGTCGGGCGACCCCGGCGCGGTCACCCGCTACGCGATCCGACTGTCGGCACCCGCCATCGTGTCGGCGGCCGAGGGCGCAGACATCGAGTTCGGGGGCCGGATCAAGTCGCTGGACCCGTCCACCCGCACCGGTGTCGTTCTGGTCACCGCGAAATCCGCGGGCCGCAAAATCTTCGGCCTGGCGACACTGGACGTCCGGTTCAGCTGACCACAGGGCCATCCGGCGCGGGACACCTACGACGTAGGCAGCGGAACGGACGTCGGCTTCAGCTTCTGGTTGGTTGAGGCTGGCTGGCCCCACGTCGGATCCACGTCGTACGGCCAGTAGACGCCGGCGTGAAACGGAATGTTGCCGAAGTAGTCCGAATCCCACGGGCCGCCCGTGGCTACCTGTGGCGGATCGGCATAGGCAGACATCAGGGCGTAGGGCAGTTCGGCTGAGTAGAACGCCAACGTGTCCGGGGTCACCTCACCGGTGAAGCTCTTGTTGTATTGCTGGCCGAAGAACCCATCGATCAGGTTGTTTTCGTAGGCGAGCGACAGGAAATTCCATTCCCCGTGGGAGCCAGCACCCGGGTTGGGGGGAAGCCCCTTCAACCCCAAAGACGTCAGGTAAGGGGTCGTTCCGTCACCGTTGATGATGTGGCTGGAGTTGTACGCCCCGCCGGTCGTGCTCCCTAGGGTCTTGACAATGCTGCTGGCTGGCACCGGATAGATCTTCACGGAGTCGCCGAGGATCTGCTTGCCCGCCCACATGACGGCCAACACGCCGGCATAGGCCCCGTCGGTCGACGTTCTACCGGGAGCGAACTCAAAATCCTGTGCCCACATCACGTAGCCGCCCTTTTCCGTCGGAGTGCCCTCCGCGGGGCTGGGAAACTCGTCATCCTTGCCGAGCCCCGGGTAGACCTGAACCCGGGAGAGAATGGTTGCCGCCAGCTCCATCTTGTCGCCCGGGGCAATGGGTTCCGACGAGGTGAAGAGGTCCTCGATGAGCGGCCAAAGGCTGTAGCCATCCTGATCGGGACTGTTGTTCTTGAGAGCCACCGACTCGCCCACGACCCGGCCGGTCGCCGTGAGAGCGGCACGCTCACCGGCCGTGAACTCACCGATCACGCCGTAGCCCGCAGGCGTATTCGTCGTCTGGTCGGTTTCTCCGAGGAAGTAGACGAGCAAATTGTCCAGGACCGCACCCTCGGTGCCGTTGTTGGGGAACACGAACAGAACCCGAGCCGTGCCGGCCTCGCCCGCGACCCCGCCCCCTTCCGTGGCGCCGCCGTCACCGCCGGAACCCAACACGTAGCTGCCGTTGCCGCCGGACCCACCGTTTCCGCCGGCCCCACCGCTATCGCCACCGCGGCCGCCGCTGCCCAACACCGACAGCAACCCGGCGTGACCGCCAGCCCCGCCGCTACCGGCGCTACCGCCGGAGACGAGCGCGGCTCCACCGACGCCACCATTACCGCCGTTACCGACGAACAATCCGCCGCGGCCGCCGTCACCGCCAGCCCCGCCGGGGATTCCGGCACCGCCGTCACCGCCGTCACCAAACCAGCCCGCAGCCCCGCCGTCGCCGCCGTTGTAGCCCTTACCGCCGCTCCCCCACAGACCGCCGTTACCGCCGTTGCAGGCGGAGATGCCGGGGCAGGTTTCCGCGTCGTAGCTGAAGCCGTCGCCTATCAATATCCCGCCATCGGGATGCTCGGCGGTGCCGTCACCGACGAAGAACCGGAAAATCGCGCTACCACCCGCCGCCGAACCCGCACCGGCCAGGCGGGGGGCGGCCGGCCTTGCTCCCAGAAGGTCGGCTCCACCAGAGGAACTCACCGAGTCCTCGTCAGCATCCGGCCTCGAACCGGCGCCCACGTCGGGTTGCGCGCCACTTTCGACACCCGAGTCCTCGTCGGCATCCGAGGCTGCCCCGGCAGCCTCGGCAACGTCGGCGCTCTCGTCGACGTCCTCCCCGGCGTCGCCGCCAGCATCGCGCTGGTCCCCGAACGCGTCCGCGTCCGGCCCGAAGTCCGCATCGGCGAGATCCTCGGTGTCACTGGCGTCACCGGCGGCACTGGCGGCACCGGCGGCACTGTCGTCACCGGCGGCACTGTCGTCACTGGCGGCACCGGCGTTCTTGTCAATGTCGACGTCGTCGTCGGCATCCGCGATCACGGTTCGTGCGCTGGCCGGCGAAGAATCGTCATCGCCAGGCGCCGTGCCGCCGGAATCCGTCAGCGTCCTACCCGCCGCCCCCGACGCCCTGGCAGAACGCCCTGGTTCTGACCCTCGACCCGCTGAGTCCGAATCGGTGGCACTCGGACCAGGTGCACTCGAACCGGCGGTATCGGCAAGCGCCACCGACGGCATCGCCGCTATCGCCGCGCCCACACCCAAGGCGACCGCCCAAGCACCGACTCGAGCCGCCCGGCCCCACACCCGCGCCTTGGATTGCGGCCGGCCGTCCCTTGCGGACCGACCATGCGGTCCCGGCGATCCTCGATGGGGACGCCGCCAGCTTTCGGCAGGTGCGTCGCATCCCGACTGAGGGATGCTGACCTCAGACGGGCACTGGATCATCATGGAGGCGCTCCGCATCGGACAGCTGCCGCCGCCGGACCATATGCACGAGGATGAGTATCGAAGAGGCGGCCGCGAAGACACACCACAGCGACGCGAACTCCTGGAAATAGAACACGGCGACCAGGGTGAGCCCTACCAGGTTCAGGACTCCGAACGCGACGATGGAACGGTAGCCGGACAGCAACGCCGGTGCGATCACCGCGACGACATAGAGCACCGCCCACACGATGGGGTGATGAACCTGGGTTTCGTATTCGAGCCCGTTGGGGTGCCGGATGACCTCCACGGGATTGGCCAGAACCACGAACGTCAGGTACGCCGCCACCACCGCGCCCAGCGCAACGAAGGGGGCCATCCGTCGGCGGAAGCGCCGGGGTTCGAGCATCAGCACCGCCACCGGAACGTAGATGGGCAGCAGCGGCCACGCAATGAACAGATACGCTCGCATTGCGAGTTCTGCTGCCCCAGCCGGTACATCGCCGTCCAGGCCGGCCCATACCGCGACCTCGAGGAACTGGTGCACCGCGAAGATGGCGGGCAGCAGCGCGAACGGCAACTCCCGCCGCTGTCTCACCTCTCGAAGAGACAGCACCGCCACCGGCACCAAGGCAGTACCTACCACCAGATCAGCAGTCATCGAGAAACACACAGCTGAATGGTCCCACGGCGCCTTCCCAAAAGTGGGCGTAATAGGTGCCCGTCCGTGTCTTTGGTCATCGGCGCGCCCACCCGTACCGGGCGCGTGACTCCGGCGCGTCAGCAATTGATGACGACCTGCATGAGGTCGGCTACCGTCGGCCTGATGACCGTGCCGCGACTGTGCCTCACCCGGGCTGTCGCCCTCGGAACGGTGTTGCTCACCCTCGCTGCGGCGACGTCGTGCGGACGTTCGGCGCAACAACCGCCGGTCGCCACTTCCCCGGCAGAAGCCATCCCGATGACGACCATCCCGAGCATGACCACCCCGACCACGACCGCGCCGGTAGTGGCCGGCGGGGATGAGTTCGACATCGTCACCCGGTTGATCGACGACGCGATCGCGGCACAGCGGCTGCCGGGCGCGGTGGTCGAGATCGGGCACGCCGACAAGGTCGTCTTACGCCAGGCGTTCGGCTCACGCAAGCTCGCCGGCGAACCGGGACTGGATGGCTCGCCCGCGGCCGCAGAACCGATGACCGTGGACACCATCTTCGACGTGGCGTCGCTGACCAAGACCCTCGGGACCGCACCCGCCGTTCTGCAGCTTGTCGAACAGGGCCTGGTGCGAATCGACGATCCCCTTCAGACCTACCTGCCGGATTTCAACCCGGCGGATGACCCGCGACGCAGCCGGGTGACGCTGCGTATGTTGCTCACCCACACCTCCGGCATAGCCGGTGATCTGAGCCTGGACGGTCCCTGGGGGCTCGACCGGGCTGACAAGGCCGACGGCATTCGCCGTGCGCTCGCCGCGTGGGTCGTGTTCGATCCAGGGAGCCTGTTCCACTACTCCGACATCAACTTCATTCTCCTCGGCGCCCTGATCGAGAAGATGACCGGCAAGCCCGTGGACACCTACGTTCAGAACAACGTGTTCGCCCCCCTCGCGCTGGGTGACACCCGCTACCTTCCGCCGGCCAAAGCCTGCGGGCCGCATCGAATCACGGGAACTGCGCTCTCAGTCGATCCGAACGGGCCACCAGCGGATCGGTGCCCGGCGGGTACGTGGAGCACCGACATCTTGGCGCGGGTCGCACCGACGGCCCGCAACGAGGACAGTCTCGACGATCCCGCGCGAAACCCCGACTTTTACCATCTGCTTCGCGGCACCGTGCATGACCCGACGGCACGGCGCATGGGCGGGGTGTCCGGCAGCGCCGGGGTCTTCTCGACGGTGCACGATGTGGGCCGATACGCGCAGGCCCTGCTCGATCGCCGGGCCGGCCGTCCGAGCGTTTTTCCGTTGAAGCAATCGACGGTGGAATTGATGACGACTCCGCAGCAGCCTGGCCACACCACCCAACAACTCGCCGCAGCGAACGCCGCCAACCGCGAGGCCATCGCGAGGACGCCCAACCCGACTGACCCGTTGCTCGCTCCGAACTATCCGGCGATCGCAGGACAGGACTTACGCGGCTTGGGCTGGGATATCGACACGGCCCACTCCAGGCCGCGCGGCATGATCTTTCCCATCGGCAGCTTTGGCCACACCGGCTTCACCGGAACAACCCTGTGGATGGATCCGGGGTCGAACACCTACGTGATCGTCCTGGCGAACGTGATCCACCAGCGCGGCGGCCCGCCCATCGCGCCACTGAGCGGCGACATCGCCACGGTGGCCGGCCGCGCCCTCAATCTCTACGGAAACTAACCGCCGGCCGGATCTGCGGCAAGACGTTTCCGGACCGTCCCCGCCCACCGGAGTCAGGCCTCGTGATCACCGCTGTGCTCGTCCCACAACACCTTGCCGCTATGCCGGATCGTCTTTATGCGCACGCATCCGTCGTGGTAGAAGTGCCGAATCTCCCGGCAGCCACATGAGTAGTTGCGGTCGTCGTAGAGGAGGCCATGGTCGTCGTCTTCGAGATGGTGATCGCCATCTGCCTTGTGCCCGCAGGGCGCTTTTCGCTTCGTGAAGTAAGTAGTGGCAACAACCACTGGTTCACCTCCTTATCTCAGGGGAGCGTTTCGCTGCTTCCATGCGTCAGGGTGCTTCGCGAACCTGAGCGCTACCGTCAGCACCAGCCGTGAAACTGCTGAGACCTTCGGTAATGCGGCCGCATGAGTTCTGTGTATGCGGCGATAGCATCGTTAGTCGATGCCCACCGAATCGGCTGATGCGAACAGCCTGACGCGCCGCAGCGTGCGTGGGTTCCTGTGGGCGGTGTTCAGCTTCGGCGGCGGCAAGCTGATCGTGTTTGGCAGCACGCTTGTGCTGGCTCGGCTCCTCACGCCCGAGGCGTTCGGTGTCATCGCAGCGGGTTTGGCGTTCATCGCATACCTGCAAGTGCTGCTGGATCTTGGTGTCGGCGCGACCGTCATCTACGAGCAGGAAGAAGGTGTCGGCCGCCGCGTTCAAGTCGCCTGGACTTTGAACGTCGTCCTTGCTGTCGTCTTGGGCATCGCCGGGGTGCTGTTGGCCCCGACGCTCGCGAGCTTCTTCGGAGTTTCCGACCAAGCGAATGTGTTCAGAGTGCTGTCGCTGTCGGTCATCGTCACAGCCTGCGCTCTCGTGCCGACAAAGGTGCTCGAGCGAGACCTGAATTTCCGACGTCGCGTCTGGATCGAGCTTGTGCCCGCAGCCGTACGTGCCACTGTGGCGATTTCGCTTGCCCTGGCCGGCTTCGAAGTGTGGGCTCTCGTGATCGGCTACCTCGCCGGTGAGATCGTGCGCGTGCCTGTCGCGTGGGGCCTGCTTCGCTTCCTGCCCCGGTTCGTCTTCGACATTCCGATCCTGAAGTCGATGCTGGGCTATTCGCTGTACATATTCGGTGTTTCCGTCGTCAACTCGATCGCAGACTACGGCGACTACTTCATCGTTGGCGGCGTCCTGGGCGCCACCGCGCTCGGCTTCTACACGATCGCGTACAAGGTCCCGGAGATGCTGCTCGACAGCGTGTACTGGGTATTTTCCTCCGTCGTGTTTCCGGCGTATTCAGCGGCTCGAGAGATCGACGCCGAATCGCTGAGGTCTGCGGTGGTTCGTTCGCTGGGCGTGATCACGTTGTGGGGATTTTCGGCGGGAACGTTGATCGCCCTGGCCGCCGACGACGTCATGGTGGTTGTGTTCGGCGAGAAGTGGCTACCGGCGGCCGCACCGATGGTGCTCGTAGGGATCGGCCTTGGTTTGCGCTCGGTGCGCGCCGGAGTGTCCGACGTGTTTCCCGCAACGGGCCACCCGCGCACACTGATGCTCTTGCTCATTCCCGAGACGACCGTGGTCTTGACGGCAATGGTTGCCGTGTCAAGCCGCGGCCTCACCTACATAGCGGGGGTTCTCGTGGTGGCCGAACTCGTTTTCGGCTCCATCCAAACGATTCTGGCCGCGCGCCTGATCGGGCTGAAACTCGGGCGCGTAGGCCGGTCGCTGCGGGGTGGTTTCGTTGCCGCGCTCGGAGTCGTCGCCGTGGCGGCTTGGCCGGCCATCTTGGTACCGCCAAGCCTCTGGGGCCTCGTCCTGACGGTGTGTGGAGGCATTCTCGGGGCGGCCATCATGTTGTCGCTCTTCGGACGCGAAACGATCAGTGACCTTCGTTCGATCGCCAATCAGGCGATGTCAGGTCGGCGGTCGGCGGGTGGATAGGGCGCGCGGCACCGCACAGGGAGGTGGGGGGTTTCGCCGTTGCGGGCAGCTGCATTGCGTAGCGGCCCAGGATTCGAGCCGAGCTGACAGCGCCGCTCGATTCGAAGCCCAGTGACCCGAAGAGTCGCAAGCTTGCGGTGTTCCAGTTGTCCACAACCGCGTGCACCGTCGTGATCTCTGTCGACTCCATGTCTGCCAAGGCCTGTTGGAGCAAGAGTCGGGCAAGCCCCCTACGCCGCGCATCGGCGACGGTTCGCACGTCGTAGACATACGCCTCTCCGCCTCTGAGATTGACGCGGATTCCGGAATAGGGATCGCGATGGGGCGTCGTCGATACCCACAGGTAGGACGCCACGGAATTACCGCTCCACGCTGCGTAGCAGATGTCGCGTCGCGAGCGCTGTTGTCTCATCGACGCGGACTCTTCGGATCCGAACGCGGCACGCCACTCGCTGTCGTCCGACTCTTCGCCCACAAGCCTCGTGATTGTCACGTCGGACGGTGCACGGGGTGGCTCGTGCGTGGCGACTGCCAAGGGAAGCGTCAGCACCTGGGCGCGCTGAATCTCGAGCACCCGGCGTTCGACAGCGGATTTTACGCGCGATCTGAGAGTCGGGTGACTCCCTCGGCTGCGTTCGCCGAGCACTCGATAGCCGTGGGTCAGCTTGCGGGCCGCGAACTCGAACCCCGTTCGAGCACGTGGGCGGGCGATACGCACGCGCACGTCCACAATCTGGCCGGTCGCCAACCGTTCCTTCCATGGATGGGCGCCCCGCAACAGATCGACGTCCAGGCGTCCCTCGGCGCCCGCGGTGCGCAACATGGTCAGCAGGTTGACCGTTCCCGGCGACTCGAGAATGTCCGTATCGCCGCACACGCCCAAGTACGAGTGGAACTGGCCATCGTGCACGAGTACGGCATCCGTGGCGACCAACTCGCCTTCCAACCGGGTGGCGAACCATCGAATCTCACCGTTGGTTCGCAGTCTTTCGGCGAGGTCCGCGACGAACTCGATTCGCTCATCGGGTATGAACAGCGCCGCGTTAGCGCCGAACCTCGCACGAACCATCCGGGCGGTGAAATCCAGAGCAGCGCCTGTTTCGGCTGCCGATGGCGTGATCTCGCCGGTGTCGCCGCCATGGGCCGCAAGCCGCTTCAGATCCCGACGGATCTTCTTTCGCGCCGTCTTGGAGCGAGATTCCAGCGGATCACGGTCCGCCTCGAGCCGCAGTTGGGGGCACTTCCCCACATCCAGCACCTGCGCGACCTCGGTCGGCGATCGACGGCGGTCTACGAGGGCGGCCACCAGGGGCGACGTACGCGTGAGCCCGTCGAGATCGAGCACGTCCCAACGGCGATTCGAGATCATCCAGTCGGCGATGGCATGCGCCGCTGCCGAGCGGTGCTCATCGGTAGCGATCACGTCGACATGATCTGGAACGATCCAGTCTTGACCCGGAATCTGGAGCGTGCGCAGGCGCCAGCGACTCTCCACTAGCTCGATCGCCAGAAGCCCGATCGCGGCGTCGTTCTGAAACGCCGCGATGACGGTCACATTCCCAAACAGATCCCGGTGGTCCCTCATCGCGCTGAACCAACTCCAGGTCTGGAACGGACAGCACACACCACCGGCGTGCTCGAATCTTCTCCACTCACGCTCAAGTGCAGGATCGTCAAGGGCGAGGGCGCGAGCCCGTACTTCGCTCATTGGGAGAAGGCTAACCCGACAGGGACGCCGCCCTGGTTTGTTCCGGACCGGGATGCCGCTAGCCTGGCGGAGTGCAGGCTCCGCGCACGCAGTTCGCCAGCTGCGGCGACACCGACATCGCTTACCAAGTTCTGGGAGATGGCCCGGTTGACCTAGTGGTGTTTCCGGGGCCGCCTATTCCCGTCGACTCAGTCGACGACGAGCCGTCGATGTTCCGATTCCACCGGCGCCTGGCCTCCTTCAGTCGCCTGATCCGGTTCGACCAGCGTGGTGAAGGTTCTTCGTCACGGGCCCCACTGGACGCTATCGGACCCCCACAATGGGTAGAGGACGCATTGTCGGTTCTCAACGCCGTCGGGTCCGAGAAGGCGACGGTCTTCGCGTCGGCGTATTTCACCGCGAGTGCGCTTCTGCTGGCGGCCGAGCACCCCGAACGGGTGCGCGGTCTCGTCCTGGTCAATGGCTCGGCGCGCACATTGTGGGCCCCGGACTACCCGGTAGGAGCCCAGCCGAAAGCCGCCGACCGATTCGCGACGGTCGGGTTGGACCCCGAGGCTGTCACGAAGGGTTTCGACGCCCTGCGATCCGTCGCGCCCTCTGTGGCCGGTGACAGCGGGTTCCGCCGGTGGTGGGATCTGGCCGGTAACCGGGCAGCGTCACCCAGCATGGCGCGAGTGATCCAGACAGTGGTGGCCGAAACCGACGTGCGCGACAAACTCGCGCAGATCAAAACCCCGACATTGATCCTCAGTCGGGACAGCTCGGGGTTCGTCCCGGTCGGCCACGGCCGGTACCTCGCTGAACACATCGCAGGGTCACGCTATGTGGAGTTGCCCGGAGTGGACGCGTTGTACTGGGTCGGGGACACCGCCAGGATGCTGGACGAGATCGAGGAGTTCATCACCGGAGTCCGCGGCGGATTCGACGCCGAACGTGTGCTGACCACGATCGTGTTCACCGACATCGTCGGTTCGACCGAGCGTGCCGCCGCCCTGGGCGATGATCGTTGGCGCGATCTGCTCGACAAGCACGACAGAATCGTCCGTCGCGAGCTTGCCCGATTCCGAGGTCGCGAAGTGAACACGGCCGGAGACGGATTCGTCGCGACGTTCGCCAGTCCAAGCGTCGCCATCGATTGCGCAGAGGCAATCGTCGAGGCGGTATCCGAGACGGGTCTAGAGGTGCGGGTAGGTCTGCACGCGGGTGAAGTCGAGGTTCGCGGCGATGACATCGCCGGCCTCGCCGTCCACATCGGCGCACGCGTCGGGGCCCAGGCCGGGCCCAGTGAGGTGCTGGTTTCCTCCACGGTGCGCGAGATCGTCACTGGATCGCGCCGCAGGTTCCACGATCGTGGCGAACATCAACTCAAAGGTGTTCCGGGCCGTTGGCGCCTGCATGCGATCGTCCGCGAATAGACAGCGCTCAGTCACTGAGTTCCCCGGGCCCGCTGCCCCGAAGTGCACAGGCCAGACTTCGGTGCGGTCGCCAGGCGGCTCTGCGGTGCCCGGCTTCAGACTTGTCCGACCATGTCCCGTACTTAGGCGAGCAGTTGGTGACAGGATTCCCTTATCGCGGCCTGGAGAGCGGCTGCGCACAAGGAGGACACGTGGCACCACCCAAGAAACTACGCGGCAAGGAGGCGGTCACCGAAGCCAGGCGGCTGGGTGGCTGGGATTTCGCGACGTGGCGGATGGCCACCGATGACCCCGTGATGCGCTCAACCATCATTGGCCTGCTGGTGCTCGAGGAAAGCCCGAACTGGGACGTGCTGTGTGAGCGCTACGAGCGGGCGACGCGGCTCGCACCGGTGCTGCGCTCAGTCGTCGTGGAGGGCCCACTCGACCTGCAGACACCGCGGGTGGTCGTGGATCCGAACTTCGACTTGTCCTATCACATGCGCCGTTTCAGCATGCCCAAGGGCTCAGATTGGGATGACGTGCTCGCCGAGGCCCGCCGACAGAGTATGTCGGACTTCGACAAAGATCGGCCTCTCTGGCAGGTCACCGTTCTCGAGGATCTGCCCGACGGCAAGTCGGCCCTGATTATGAAGTTGCACCACGCCATCGCCGACGGTCAGGGAACTGTTCAGCTGGGCCTGACGCTGTTCGACTTCGCTCCGGAGGGGGCCGATCTCGGGCCGATGCCGCCGGAACCGGAGCCCGCCGTGCTCGACAACAGCGGCTTCATGCAGGCCGTGATCCGCAACAACGTCGGCTGGGTCGCCAAGGCCGCCGAAGATGCCGTCAAGGGAATCGGACCGCTGGCCCTGTTTGCCATCAAGAGCCCGAAGCAGTTGATCGGCCAGGTCGTGGATACCGCAGCGTCGCTGGTGCGGTTCACCAAAATTCCGCTCCCGCTCGGCCCGCTGTCACCGCTCATGCAAGCCCGCAGCCTCAACTACCATTTCGCCACCATCGACACCGATTTCGCGCAGTTCCGCGCGGCCGCCCAGCAGCGTGAGCGTACGGTCAACGACCTTTTCCTGGCCGCGATCAGCGTCGGAATGCACCGCTACCACGAGAAGATGGGGCGCCCCATCGACAAGCTGCGCATGAACATGCCGATCTCGCTGCGTACCTCCGAAGACCAGACCAACGCGGTAACCATCGCGCGCTTCGAGATTCCCGTGAGCAACGCCATCGACGATGTGCTGGAGGCGGCGGCGGACACGGTGCGCAGCTGGCGCGCCGAGCCCGCCCTGAAACTGGCCGACTACCTCGCCGAGCTCAGCCGCTTCCTACCGCCGGAGCTCGTGTCGGCGGCGGCCCAGACTTCCGACTTGAC
Organism: Actinomycetes bacterium; assembly: GCA_022601135.1. Classification (GTDB taxonomy): domain Bacteria; phylum Actinomycetota; class Actinomycetes; order Mycobacteriales; family Mycobacteriaceae; genus Mycobacterium. The sequence continues at coordinate 74,146 of JAHZJB010000082.1, forward strand.
CGCCTCGAATGTGCCCGGGGTGCCGGTATCGGTGTGGCTGGCCGGAGCCAAAGTAGCAAGAATGTACCCGCTGGTCGGGACAATCGGCGCGGCGATCAACGTCACGATGCTCACCTACGCGGGCACCGCGAGTGTGGGGGTCAGCACCGACGACGCCGCGGTTGACGACCAGCAGGAGCTGATAGCCAGTTTGCGATACGGCTTCGCCGAAGTCCTCGGCGCCGCGGCCCTGGCCGAGGACCCGCTGGCCCGCTGACTCCGATTGCACCCAATCGGAGATCGCCTCGCCGGGGGTATCGGCCATCTCAGGCCCATCCGGGACGGACGCGGCTCCGAATTTCCTGCAACATGGCCCAGAAACCTCGGCGGGCCGGACGGTGTGGGGGTGGACCGCATGTTGGATGTGGCCTCGCGTGCACGCCTCTACCCGACGCTCACGTTCTGGGCGCGCACGGCTGCAATCGTGGTGCTGGTCATCGCCGGGCTGAACATGGTGGGTTGGGCCAGCGGCGTGGACCTGTTGAAGCGGGGCATTGGGTCTTCGGCGCAGATGCCCCCGTGGACCGCGGTGCTGCAGGGCGGGGTGGCGGTGGCGATCCTGCTGCAGTCCGGGCGTCCGCCGGCGCCTCGGATCTGGGTCGCGGTTGGTTTCGCAGCAATCAGCGGCGCGCTTGGCGCGGTGTTCCTGATCGAGTTCGCAACGAACAGGTCATCCGGCCTGACTCAGGCCTTGTTCTCCGAGGCGGTGCGCACGCTGCCGGAGACGTGGCCGGGGCGACGTCCAAGCCCCACGGCCTCCTCGTCGGTGCTGCTGGTGGCGATCGCGGTTGCGGTGTTGCACCTGGATCGGCGTTGGACACGGGTGGTGTGGGCGGTGTGCCTGCCCGCAGCGGTCGTCATGCCCGTGGTGGCACTCCTGGCCGAGGTATTCGATGTCGTCCCACTGAAGGGCCAGGCGATCCCGTCGGTCGTGAGCGTGCTGCTGCTGGTCGCCGCGGCACTCCTGGCACGCCCTGACCGCAACCCGCTGGCCTGGCTGCTGGCCCGGCCTGACCGCAGGACGTTGGTGCAGATGGCCGGGATCCTGGCCGGTCTCCCCATTCTGGTAGGACTCGTGCGGCTGGCATTTCTGGCCGGGCTGAGCCCCGGTGCCGAGCGAATCCTGTCCCTTGCCGTGGGTACTTCCGTCGTCGGGGCGGCGGCGTTCTACTTCTTTCAGCGTCAACAGTGGCTGCTGCTCGAGAGGCACCAACGCGCCGATGCCGAGGCGCGCTACCAACTGCTGGCCAACAACGCCAACGATGTCGTCGCCCATGTCCGCGGAACCGAGGTCCTGTGGATGTCTCCGTCGTCCAGGGAGGCGTACGGGGACCCACCTGAGCACTGGGTCGGCAAGGACTTCACCCCCCGGGTCCACCCTGACGACCTCGAGACCGTGGTGACCGCGTTGCACAAAGTCACTGACAACAATCCGGCTGGTGGGCGGTGTCGAGTCCTTACCGTCGACGGCGATTATCGCTGGGTGGAATTCCGTGGACGGCCCTATGTTGACGCGGAGGGCAACACCCAGGGGGTGATCACCTCAGCGCGAATAGTCGATGAGCAGGTCGCCGCCGAGCACCAGATCGCGGCCCACAAGCATCGGTTCGAGGCGGTCGTGGCCAATGCCCCGTCCGCAATCTCGGTACGCGATCTCCAGGGCCGGTACGCTCTGGTCAATCCGGCTTTTTGCGACATGTTCGGGCACAATTCGGTCCGGGATGTGATCGGTCGAACCGAGGACGAAATTTTGTCACCCGATGTTCTGGAACGCTCGCGAGAGGCGTCGGTTCGGGTGCTCGCCGGGGAAAGTTGCTTTGCAGAAGAGTCCATCACACGGGGACCCGAGACCCTTTCGGTCGTCACCCAGCAATTTCCGTTGCGGAGTGCATCCGGGGCGATTACCGAGCTGGTGACGATACGAACAGACGTCACCTGCCGTAAACATGCCGAGCGCGAAGCTGCCGAACGCGCAATATGGGAGCAGCGTATCCGCGCAGCTATCGACGACGGGAACCTGCTGGTGTACTCGCAACCGATCACCGACATCGCGACCGGAAAAACCGTTGACGAGGAGCTGCTGCTGCGCCTACGCGACGTCGAAACCGGCGAGATCTTGCCACCGGGCCGGTTCCTCCCCGAGTGCGAGCGGCACGAACTCATGCCGGTGATCGACCAGTACATGGTCGGGCGCGCCATCGAGTTGGCTTCCAACGGCCGTAACGTGAGTGTGAACATCACCGGCCAGACCATCGGGGACGCGGCAGCACTGGATCAGATCATTCAGGCGCTCGAAGTGGCCGGTCCAGCGGTGACGCGGAACATCGTCTTCGAGATCACCGAGACGACCGCGCTGGCCAAGGTAGCCAGCGTCTTCTCGCTGCGGATGCTGGATCTGGGTTGCCGGGTGAGTCTGGATGACTTCGGGACCGGCTACGGCGGGCTCACCGAGATACGGCACCTCGATCTCGACTCACTGAAAATCGACCGAAGCTTCGTCAAAGATCTGCTCGAGGACGCACAGGCCGAGCGCGTCGTGAAGATCGTCGTCCTAGTGGCCCGCGAGTACGGCCTGACCACCGTTGCCGAAGGGGTCGAGTCCGAAGCGGTACTGAACAAGCTCGCCGAGTTGGGAGTGGATCGCGCGCAAGGCTACCTCTTCAGCAAGCCGACACCGATCGCCTGGTGACACAGTGTCGTCTACGCCGGGAATGGCCGCTAGCATCGGGGCCGCTTCGCTGATCGGGGCGACGACGCTGCTCAACGGACCCCCGCCGCCCGCCTCCGCCCAACCGTGCCCCGAGGCGGAAGTGGTGTTCGCTCGAGGTACCGGCGAGCCGCCCGGTGTCGGGGGCGTCGGACAGGCCTTCGTCGATTCCCTCCGCTGGCAGTTAATTGGCCGGTCGGTCGGGGTGTACGCGGTCAACTATCCCGCGAGCAGCGACTTCGCCGGCGGCCCGGCGTTCACCAGGACCGTCGTCGACGGAGTTAGGGACGCGGGCGCGCGCATCGAGTTCATGGCGGCCGCCTGCCCGAACACCAAGATCGTGCTTGGTGGATACTCCCAGGGTGCCGTGGTGGCCGGTTTCGTCACCGCCGGCGTCGCCCCTGAGGGAGTACCTGCCGAATCGATCCCCGCGCCGCTGCCGGCCGAGGCGGCTGACCACGTCGCCGCGGTCGCCTTGTTCGGTACGCCTTCTGGTCAATCCATGCACAAGTACGGCGCGCCCGCTGTGGTTGTCGGCCCGTTATTCGCGGGCAAGACCATCGAGTTGTGCGCGCCCGGCGACCTTGTTTGTGCCAGCGGCCCCGGCCCCGGGTCCCACGACGCGCACCTCCAATACCCCGTCAACGGAATGGTTGGTGAGGCAGCAACTTTCGCCGCGACTCGCCTGAACTAGCCGCGGACAGTTGACCCGACCGTGAGGCCGGCTATCCCCATCCCTCGCCGCGTTCAGAAGACAGTGACGTGAATGTGGTCGAAGTGCGCGCTGACCCGCCACAACGTGTAGGAGACACCGAACCGCGCCGCCTGACTTTGCACGTCGACGTTGATGGCATCGCCCAGAGCCATGTTCGAGCCGATCATGATGTCGATAGCCCGGCCGCTCGGGTGATCGGGCAACGGGTCCGGGCGCACGCCGCCGATGGACTGAACACCGGGGTAGGTGGCGATGATGTACGCCGTGAGCGCCTTTGCGTTGGGTACCAGACCTTGCATCCCGACCGTCGGGATGGCCGCCCCCGGGCCCAACGCCTCCTGCATGGCGGGGGTGAGCGATGCGTAGCTTGCCTTGACCACAGCGACCTTGTTCTTCAGCTCGGAGTGTTTCCCCTCCAGTTCCGCCCGCACGGCGGCGGCCGCGTCAGCCGCTGCCTTGGCGTGGGCCGCGGACTCGGCCGAGGCCGCCTCGGCGACCAGCGCCTCCCGCTCGACCTGCCGGAAGTCCCGCAGCTGTTGCGACATCGTGGTGTCAACCACACGCTGGATGGCCAGCTTGTCGATGAAGCGCTGCGGCGAGGAGGCGGTCAGGAACGCGTGGATGTCTTCCCCACTCCCACCCATGTAGGCCGCGGCCGCTATGTTGTCCACCGCAGCCTGATGGGGCGTGAGCTGGGCCTTGGCGGCGTCTAGCACTGCCAGATCAGCGGCGTGCTTCTCTTCTGCCTCACGTTGCAGCTTCAGCATCATGTCGAGGTCCAGCTGGGCCGCCTGCACGGCCTCGAGTAGCTGCTCAGCCTGCCGGGACAGCTCGTTGAAACTTGCGACGTCGTCCTGTGCCGGGTCAGCGTATGCGCCACCGATCCACGCCGAGCTGAACGCCGTGAGTCCGACGATCGCTGCGACTACCGCTTTGTAGACAACGGAATTCGACACAAACGGGGGAACAAGTTTCAAGGCTGCGCGTCCTTCGAATGCTTCCGACGACGTGGCCGAACGACCCTCCATGAGCCCCGGCCCCCGAGAAGGTTACGAAACGATCTCGGCTTTGTCCAACCGAGGCGTTGACTACTCAGATCACCGGTCTCCGAAACTGAGCTTGTGTATCACCATTGCGAGCACTTCTCGCACACAACTTCAGATTCGACCGGCCCTGTTCAGTCTTCGTGCTCGGCCTGGAAGTCCTCCACCTGCTGCGCAACCTCCACGACGTCCTCGAAACGGGCGACGTGGAACAGGGCGTCGCCCTGATAGACGATCGGCAGCTGGGTTCGCCCGATCACCAACCCGGAATGGTCGGCGGCCACCACGACCTCGGCGTCGCCGAAAGGGTCGGTGATCGTGCCGATCGGCTCCCCGCGCTCAACACGGGCGCCGAGCGGCTTCGCGACGCGGAAAATACCGCTCTGCGGCGCGCGTACCCACGCGCTCGAGCGCGCCACGACGGGCTCGGTGCCGAAGCGGCGCCGGCGCGACGGTGCGAGCATGCCCAGCGCTCGCATGACGTTGAGGATGCCCAGCACCCCGGGGCGGATCGCGACCTCGTTGAAGCGCATCGGCTCGCCCGCCTCGTACAGCAGCGTGGGGATCCCCAGCTCCGCGGCCGCGCCGCGCAGCGAGCCGTCGCGGATGGCGGCGTTGATCAGCACGGGCACCCCGAAGCTGCGCGCGAGCGCGAGGGTTTCGGGATCGTCGAGGTTGCCGCGGATCTGCGGGAGGTTGTCCCGATGGTTGGCCGCGGTGTGCAGGTCGATGCCGTGGGTGCAGTTAGCGACGATCTCGGTCATGAACCGGTCAGCGACCTTCGCGGTCAGCGAACCACGCTCCGAGCCGGGGAACGAGCGGTTGAGGTCGCGCCGATCGGGCAGGTAGCGGGAATGGTGCAGCACCCCGTACACATTGACGATCGGGATCGCGATCAGCGTCCCGCGCAGCCGCGCGAGTACGGGCCGCGACAGCAGCCGCCGGATGATCTCGATGCCGTTGAGTTCGTCGCCATGCACGGCGGCGGATACGAACAGCCGCGGGCCGTCACGCCGGCCGCGCACCACCTGCACAGGCATCGTGAGTGGCGTGTGTGTGTACAGCTGCGGGACCGGGAGCTCGATGGTGGCGCGGGAACCGGGCCCGATCGACTCGCCGCCGATGATCAGGTCCGCGCTCACCCCTTGCCCCGGGTCTTGGTTTTGCCGGGACGGGCATGGTTCTCGATGAACTCGATGATGAGCACTGCGACGTCGCGGCCAGTCGCCTCCTCGATGCCCTCGAGGCCGGGTGAGGAGTTGACCTCGAGAACGACCGGCCCGTGGTGCGAGCGCAAGATGTCGACACCGGACACGTTCAGGCCCATGCGCTGTGCGGCCCGCACCGCCGTCGCGCGCTCCTCGGGGGTGAGCCGGATGAGCGACGCGGAGCCGCCGAGGTGCAAGTTAGAGCGGAACTCACCGGCTTTCCCCTGGCGTTTCATCGCCGCGACCACTCTGTTGCCGATCACGAAGCAGCGGAGGTCTGCGCCACCCGCCTCCTTGATGTACTCCTGAACCAAGAAGTTCGCCCGCAAGCCCCGGAATGCCTCGATGATGGCCTCGGCCGCCGAACGAGTCTCACACAACACGACGCCCTTACCCTGGGTACTCTCGAGCAGCTTGACCACCAGCGGCGCCCCGCCGACGATATTGATCAGATCGGAGGTGGCGTCGGTGGAACTCGCGAAGGCGGTGACCGGCAGCCCGACCCCGGCACGCGCGAGGATCTGAAGCGAGCGCAGCTTGTCGCGCGAGCGGGTGATCGCCACCGACTCGTTCAGGCAGTACGTGCCCATCATCTCGAACTGACGCACCACGGCCGCGCCATAGAACGTCGCGGACGCACCAATCCGGGGAATCACCGCGTCGAAGGGTGCCAGTTTTTCGCCGCGGTAGTGCACCGCCGGATGGTGCGAGGCGATGTCCATGTAGCACTTGAGGTGATCGAGCACCTCCACCTCGTGCCCGCAGTATCTCGCGGCCTCGGCCAGGCGTCGGGTGGAGTACAGCTTCGCGTTTCGGGACAGAATCGCGATTCTCATCGCCGTTGCCCCTTCCCCCGGGCGGTGCCGAGATGCGGCCGCCCGGATAGGTACGAGCGGGCCGGGTCGACTCGGAAGCGGCCGCGCAGCGCGGTTCGCCCGAGCAGCATCGGAAAGCGCATCGTCGCCCGATCGGTGAGGGTGATCTCAGCCGGGAAGCGCTCCCCCCGGATCTCGACCGTGGTCTCGATGACGATGCGCTGCTCACGGTGCCCACCCGAATCTGTAACCATGCGCTCGTCGAGGACGTCGGCGACGCAGATGCGCTCTACGCTCGCGTCGTTCTGCAGCGGGTGCATCCCGAAACGCACTCGGCGCCTACCGTTCTCGACCAGCGGCTCGACGAAGAACGCGTGTAGCGCAGAGGTGCGCGCACCGGTGTCCACCTTGCATTTGATGTGCTCGATACCCAGATCGGGGAGCGACACCCACTCCCTCCACCCGAGCAATGTCCGCTCGCCGTTGTCGATGGTGCGCCCCATGGACGTGTTGGACTCCGAACCTGTTGACAGGAACGCTGGGCGGCCTTGCGTCCGCGTGGATATTCGAAGTCATCACGCTATCACCCACCTCCGCCTGCGCGGGCAGCATCGCGACCCGGCCGATCCAGGCCACGCATGGAAAAACACCAAGGGTGCGGGCTATCGAATCGGTGTGATGACTCGGTGTCACGCGCCCAGCCGACTCGGTGACGAGATCAACGGAGTTATGGCGAAACTCGGCGGCAAGATCGCTAGCCTTGTTCTCAGCAGGAGGGAGATTCATGAGCACTGCCGCCGAGCGTGAGAAGCAGCTGGCATTGGTGTCTCGCCTGAAGGCAACCTATCCGGAGGTTCCCGAATGGCCGACGCCGAACATGATCACTTCCGATCACTACTGGGCCTACCTGAAGACCAATCACGATCAGGGCGCTCAGCTCAATGTGGCCGAACCCTTCCTCGAGAAGGAGGAAGAGCAGTGGGAGCTGATGACCTACGTGCTCTGCGAGGTTTTGGGATGGGGGGGCATCTGGCTCTCCGAGGAACGCAGGCGAATCGCCAACGTCGATGTGGGGCTGCCGATCTATCTGGGGCTGCCTTACTACGCGCGCTGGCTGTGGTCGGTGGGCAAAGTGCTCATCGAGAAGGGTCACATCACCTGGGGTGAGCTGACCGATCGGTTGGCTGAAGTCCAGCAGCGCTATGCCGGCGGTCTCAACGGGCGGCTCCCCGAAGCGAAACCCAAGTTCGAAGGCGACGGCTCGGACGTCGAACGCAACCGCAGCCACACCGAGGCGCTCGGCAAGGGCGACCCGGCGGTGTATGCGGGCCAGGCCGGCCCGGCGAAGTTCGCGGTCGGCGACCGGGTGAAGGTACGGGAATTGCCCGCGATGTACTACACGCGAACCCCCGAATACGTGCGCGGCGCCGAAGGGACGATCGCCGAAGTGGCCTACGAGAGCCCCGCCCCCGAGGATGAGACCTGGGGCCGCGAGGACGTCCGGCCTGAGTGGTTCTATATCGTCCGGTTCAAGCAGTCCGACCTGTGGTCCTCCTATCCGGGGCCGGGGCACGACACCCTGCAGACGGAGATTCCCGAGCGTTGGCTGCAGGCAATCGAGCGTGGAGCCTTGTCGTCATGAATCACGTTGTCCCGGAGAGGAATGCGCTGACCGATGTCTGACAGCCACCACGATCATTCGCGAACCGTCAAGCCGATGGTTGACGAGATCACCGACTTCGAGGTGCTTGAGATCGCACTGCGCGAACTGTGCATCGAGAAGGGGCTGTTCACCGCAGAGCAGCATCGCATCATGACCGAGTACGGCGAGCAGATCGGCCCGACACCGGCGGCCCGGTTGGTGGCCAAAGCCTGGCTGGACCCCGATTTCAAGGAGTTGGCGCTGACCGACGCGCTCGCGGCCAGCAAGCAGGTCGGTGTCGATTGGCTAGACCCCACCGGATTCGGCACGCCAAGCGACTTCTACGCGTTCAAGGTACTCGAGGACACCCCAACGGTGCACCACGTGATCGTCTGCGCATTGTGCTCGTGCTATCCACGCCCCATCCTGGGCAATTCTCCGGAGTGGTACCGCACCCCGAATTACCGGCGCCGCATCGTCAGGTGGCCCCGCCCGGTGCTGGCCGAGTTCGGCCTGGAATTGCCTGAGGACGTGGAGATTCGGGTGGCTGACTCCAACCAGAAGCACCGCTTCATGGTCATGCCCATGCGCCCTGCCGGGACCGAAGGCTGGACCAAGGACCAACTCGCCGAGATCGTCACCCGCGACAGCCTGATCGGGGTCGCCCTGCCGAAGCCCGGCGTGACCACCAACGTCACCACTAGGACCATTCCCGCCGTGCGCCCGATCGTCGAGTGACAGCAACGCACCCACCCCTTCGGTCGCGACTATCGCCGTCAGACCGGTCAGAACCGCCTCAGAACCGCTTCCGCGGCGGCGAACCCGGTCTGTACTGCTCCTTCGAAATAGCCGGTCCACCGGGGGGCCAATTCGGTACCAGCCCAATGAATTCGTCCGACAGGTTCGGCCATGGCAGGCCCGTATGTGGTCAGCGTGTTCGGGGCCAGGATGGTGTCGTACGCGCCGCCGGTCCAGGTCTCTCCGGGCCAGTTCATCTCCACGAACTGCCCGGGGTTCATCGCGTCGTTCCCGAAGTAGGCCGCCAAGTCCGCCAGCACCGCCTTCCTTCGGTCGTCCTCTGATTGACCGAGCAGGCCGATGGCGGTGGGTCCGCTGACGAAGCCAGTCAGAATGCCCGGTGCGCCGTTGGGGGGTGAGCTGTCGGCGGTGGCCACGACAGTCCGATCGCTAAGGGCTAATCCGCTGAGCCCCTTCTCCCGCCACCAAGCGGTCGGGTACACGGCGGCATACTTGATGACTGAGCCCATCGGGGAGCGTTGGGTGAACTGGATACGCTGGGCCGGTAAAGCCGGGCTGTAGTCAATCGCTCCCGCCAGATAGGGCGGCATAGCGACGATCACGAACTTCGCGCGGTAGTCACCGTTGCTTGTGGTGGCGGTGACGTTGCCGTCGTCCTGCTTGATACGGAGAACCGGTCGCTCCAGGTGTATGCGCTCACCCAGTTCCTCGGCGAGGCGCTCGGGAATCTGACCGGCCGCACCGTCGAAGAGCCATTCTTCAGGGTCTTCGTCCTCGGGTGCGCCCGCATAGGTGACAAGGGCACTGAGCAACGAGATCGCACCGGGGTCGCCGCCGATGTCGGTGAGCACCCAATTGTTGACACTGAAGCGCGCATATTCAGAACGCGTCGCGGTGGCCAGCCAGGTGGTGACGGTTTGGGCGTCGAGTGCGGCCGCATCCGGAGTCAACCACGGCCGCTGAACATTTGACGTCGCGGCCAAAGTATGGAACTCCTGCCAGACCCGATCCGCCTCGGCCACATCTGCATCCGAGATCGACGGTAGGACATTCGCAGGAGGGGAATCCCCTTCGAAGGTCGACACGGCGCCGTCGAAACCGACGGTGGTACGGCCCTGGTAGTAGGAGTCGAAATGGTTGATGCCGAAGGACTCGGCGACGGACAGGACTCCGACGTGGGTGGGGCCGATCCATTGACCGCCGAGATCGATCCAACCGCCGTCCATGACGGATTTGCGGACCATCCGACCACCCACGCGATCGCGTGCTTCCAACACCAACGCGCTCTTGCCCTGCCGAATCAATTCGCGTGCCGCGCACAACCCTGACAAGCCCGCGCCGACCACGATGACGTCGGCCGTGTTTCTGTTCCCGTCAGCGCCGTCATCCGCGCAGGCGGCGGCCGCGGCGGCAGAGACTCCCATAGCGGCCGCTCCAGCCAGGAAAGTGCGCCGACTCAGTGCGGATGCGGGAACGGGTGCGCCGCGCCGACGCAGCCGAGTGCGTGGGATTGCCACACGAAACCTCCTACCTGATAGCAGTATCGGACTTTTCCGGCGGCTGCGGCGCTACTTGGAGTAGACAACCCGCCGCATCAGGCGCGCCATTGGCATCAGGTTGGTGAGAACGACTTCCGAGGGCGGCCGAAGGCGGCCCCCCGCGCGGTGCCTTACCCGTATCCTCGGCCTGTGGGTGCGACGTTTAACAAGAACCGGACGGTCGAGCAGCGGCGGCAAGCGGTGTCCAACCTGTTCGATTTCCTGGTCAAGGGGGGCGTCGCGGATACCACGCGGATGCCCTCGGAGGTCATCTCCGTGGGGCACAAGTCCACCATCCATCGCTACCTTCCCTCCGACAGACCCCTCACCGGCGATCCGGTCCTACTCGTGCCGCCCTTGGGTTCGCAGTCAGCATGCTTCGACCTGCGGCGCGGATGTTCGCTCACCGAGCACCTGGTGAACAGCGGCCGCCCGACCTACCTCGTCGACTATGGCGAGATGGGGTTGTCCGACCGCGACCTCGGAATCGAGTTCTGGGTGTCCGATGTGGTGCCCAACGCCGTCAAGAAGGTGTCCCAGGATGCAGGCGGTGTACCGGTACATCTGGTGGGATGGTGCCTCGGCGGACTGATCGCATTGCTAACCACGGCCGCCTACGACGACCTGCCGATCAAGTCGGTTGCCATGGTCGCCAGCCCTTTCGACCTCAGCAAGCACCGCATGGTGGCCCCGTTGCGGAGCGCCGGCAAGTACACCGGCGGCCGGATCATCGGGACCGGATTGAAGGTTCTCGGGGGTCTGCCGTCACAGATTGTGGGGCCTGCGTTCAAGGCGACGTCGCTGACGACCTACCTCAAGAAGCCGATCACGCTGCTCAAGCGGCGCGACGACCGCGAGTTCCTCGCTCAGGTCGAGGCCGTCGACGGGTTGATGAACAGCATGCTCGCCTATCCGGGACGCGCAACCCTGCAGGTGTACCAAAAGCTGGTCCAACGAAACGAACTGGCGACCGGAAGAATTCAGGGCCCGACCAAGCTCGTGGACCTTGCCGATGTCCGCGTGCCGGTGCTGAACGTGGCCGGCACTTCGGATGTGCTGGTGCCCGTCGCAGTCGCCCATCATGTCGGAGAGCTGCTGCCGAATTCCCCCGACGTCCAGCTGAAGACCGCCCCCGGCGGGCATCTCGGGGTGTTGACCGGCCGGTCGGGGCCGACAACAACCTGGACGATGATCGACGACTTCCTGGACAAGCAGCCAGCCTCGCAGACGATCGTGTGAAGGGAAAAACGTGACCATTTACACCGCGAAGCGGATCGAAACGATGTATCCATACCGGCCCAGCGTCGAAGCGGTCGCGGTGCGCGGTGGCCGCATCCTCGGCGTGGGGACGGTCGATGAGCTGGCCGGCTGGGGCGAGCACACCGTCGACAGAACGTTCCAGGACAAGGTGCTGATGCCGGGCATGGTCGAGGCACACGCCCACGTGCATGCCGGGGCGATGTGGCGCTGGCCCTATGTCGGCTGGTTCGAGCGCCGCGCGCCCGACGGCACGGTACATGCGGGTCTACGCAGCAAGGAAGACGTCGTCGCGCGACTGAAGCAGGCTTCGGATGCGATGAACGACCCAACCGAGCAGCTGATCGGCTGGGGCCTGGACCCGATCTACTACCCCAAGGATGTCGAATTCACCGCCGCCGACCTGGATCTAGTTTCCACTACGCGTCCGGTGTTTGTGCAACATGCCAGCGGGCATGTCGCTGTAGTGAATTCAGCGGCGATGCGGCGGGAGGGGATCGGCCCCGACACCGACGTCGACGGCGTCGTCAAGGACAGTCGCGGCGCCCCGACCGGTGTCCTCGCCGAGGTTGCCGCGATGGGTTGCGCCGCTCACGCGATGGCTGCCTTCATGGGCTCGGCCAACGACGAACGGGCAATGTGGGCATGGGCCGACGAAGCCCGCAACGCCGGCGTGACCGCGCTCGGTGAGCTTGCCTCAGCAGGCATCTACTCACCCGGCATGCCCGAACGGTGGTCGAAAGTCGTCAACGACCCGGACTACCCGGCGCGGATATCGATATTGGCCTGCACCGCGCTGGGCGGTCCCACCGACTCGGCCGAGGCGGCCCGGTACGCGGCGGGGCTGAAGTCCCAGCAGACCGACAAACTTCGCTACCCGGGGATCAAACTCGTCATCGACGGATCACCGCAGGGTTTCACGGCCTGCTTCCGCTTTCCCGGATACTTCAACGGCTCCCCGCAGGGAATATGGAACATCGACCCCCACGAGCTGCCCCAGATCGTTACGGACTTCCACCGCGCCGGGTTGGTGATCCACTGCCACTGCAACGGCAACCTTGCTGTCGACGCGTTCCTCGACGCCGTCGAGCACGCGCTGACGGTGGCGCCGCGCCCCGACCACCGGCATACCGTGCAGCACTCGCAGTTCTCCACCCCGGACCAGTACCGACGGATGCGGGCGCTGGGAATGTGCGTGAACGTGTTCTCGAACCACATCTACTACTGGGGTGATCAGCATGCTGCGATGGTCGTCGGACCTGACCGCGCCGACGGCATGGAGGCGGCGGCCACCGCCCTGCGTGAGGGCGTCCCGCTGTCGTTGCACAGCGACGCCCCCATCACCCCGCTCGGTGGCCTGATTTCGGCATGGTGCGCCGTGAACAGGGTGTCGGCGACCGGGAAGGTCCTCGGCGAGCACGAGAAGATCAGCGTCCGGGAGGCGCTGCACGCGGTGACGATCGGCAGCGCCTACCAGCACAAATGGGACGCCGAGATCGGTTCGATCGAACCGGGTAAGTTCGCTGATTTCGCTGTGCTCGAGGAGGATCCACTCGCCGTTGACCCCGCCGAGCTACGCGATATCCCGATCTGGGGGACCGTCGTCGACGGTGTGCCCCGCCCAGCTCCCGGCGCCGGGTAGACCGTGCACGAGCCGATCCCGGTCACCGTGGTCGGCGGCGCTCTGGGCTCCGGTAAGACGACGCTGGTCAACCACGTCTTACGGCAGTCTCGGGGGCGCCGCCTAGCGGTGCTCGTCAACGACTTCGGCGAGTTGGACATCGACGAGGAGATGATCGAGTCAACGGGGATCGACACGATCAGCCTGCGCAACGGCTGCATCTGCTGCAGCCTCGGTGGTGGCCTGACCGACGGGCTGGCGGCACTGCGCGCCGCCGATAACCCGCCGGAGCACATCCTGGTGGAGGCCAGCGGGGTGTCGCTGCCGGCCAGGATCGCCGGCGCGGCTGGCGGACCGGGCCTGCGCCTCGACGGCATCCTGATCGTGGTCGACGCCGTCGATATCCCCCGTCGTACGCGGGATCGCTACGTCGGTGAAACGGTGCGTGATCAGCTTGCGAGTGCCGACATGTTGGTGCTCAACAAGGTCGACGAGGCCACGCCGGCTGAGCTGTCTGCCGCGCGCGCACTCCTGGCCGGTCAGGCGCGCGGTGTTCCGCTCGTGGAGGCCGCCTACGGGGCCATTCCACTCGACGTGGTGCTCGGGCCGGGCGATCGACCCGGGCGGGACCGGGCAGGGCGGAAGACGGCCCTCACCCGCGCCGATCATCGCCATACCGACCTGGAAACCGCCAGCTTCACGTCAGAGGCTCCGATCGAGGCCGCAGGGCTGGACCGCTGGCTGGCGGAACTCCCCGACGGGATGTTGCGCGCCAAAGGGTTTGTCCGCCTGGCCGGAGATCCTCCCTCGGCACGCAGAGTCCAGGTGGTCGGGAGCCGCAGGCGACTGACGCCGGTAGACCCCGCCACGGCCGGCCCCGACACACACCTGGTGGCAATCGCCGTGCCCGGTTCGCTGGGGCCCCAACCCTTCCTGGCGCTCACCGATACGTCGTGATCACCGGCATGCATCAGGCCGCATGCGGGCCCTGACAAGCGCGGTCAGGTCGTCGGGTCGTTCCACCCGGTGCGCGCGACGCGGATGCCGTCGATCACGCTGTCGAGTGCGGAGTTGACGCGAGCCTGATCATCGGTGGCGAGGAGGTCGAGTTGCAGGCCCCGAAGTTGGGCCAGCAACACCGTGGCGAAGTCGTCGGCATCGGATCGGGGACATCCGGCCTGAAGGGCAACCCGGCGAATGACGTCGATCCACCTGGTGACGATGTTGTCGAGCAGTGCGCGGTGTTCTCCGGGGTTGCGCAGTGCCTGACCGTAGGCCTCGAAGAGCAGCCGAAACTGGCGGGCGCCCTCCGGCTGAGTCCATAGGTTCCAGAGGTTGCGCACCAGTTCCTCGATGTCGTCGGCGCCCAGCTGGTCGGGAATCGGTTGGCGCTTGCCGATCTCATCGAAGATCTCCACCAGGAGTTCGTCTTTGGTACCGAAGTGATGGCGCAACGTCACATGTGACACGCCGACCGCCGCCGCCAGCGTGCGAAACGACATGGCACCGACCCCGTGATCAAGCACATGCGCTATGACGGCGTCCAGAATCTCACCCCGTCGGTGCTGGTAGCGCAGCCTGCGGCCGTCCATGCGCTCCCCATTGCCGGTGTCGGACATGATCTGCGTCACCTCGCGTGCGATTGTCTTGTCAATAGCTATACCGATTGGTATACATACTTATGTTGCTCTACCGAATGATAGAGCTAAATTGATCCGAACTCCAGGAGGACACCATGAACAACATCTCCCCGTTCGCCCCGGCGAATGACTTCTACGAATGGACCGGCGACCTCACCGACTACGACAACGGCCACCTCCTGCGCAGCGAGCCGCTTACCAACGCTGAGCTGATCCCCATCGCATCCCAAGGGTGGCGGATGCTGTATGTGAGCACCAGTCACGACGGACGCAAGATCCCGGTCAGCGGTCTGGTGTTCCTGCCGGCCGGCGGCGCCCCCGCCTCCAATGGTCGGCCGGTGATCTCCTATGCACACGGCACCACCGGCATCACCGCCGCCGCCGCTCCGTCACTGAACCCGAATGCGCAAGTGCTGGGCTACCCGATCCTGGGCGAACTGTCGACGTTCCTGTCCGTCGGATACGCCGTTGTCTGTACCGACTACGAAGGCCTCGGTACCGCCGGACCACACCCGTACTGCCACGGTATAAGCCTCGCGCACAGCCAGATTCACGCCGTCACCGCTGGAAGGCAGGTTTCGAGCGAACTGTCCAACGTGTGGGTCGCCATGGGGCAATCCGAAGGTGGGCAGGCAACGATGTTCTCTGCCGCGTATGCAACAACCTTTGCACCCCAACTCGATTACCGTGGCGCCGTGGCCACCGCGCCGCCGACCGAGTGGCCAACGCTGATGGCCCAAACCAGCACACTCGGCCGCGTCCTCACCCCGGGCGTTCTGCACGCAGTGAGCTACCGCAACCCATCACTACAGGTGGAGCAGGTGCTCAACGAGGACGGCCGTACCCTCCTCGACGCGTGGCGTACCAGCTTCCTCCTGGAACCCGGAACGGTCATGGAGACGTTTGCGCCCCTTGAAGGCAAGCCACTATTCGCACTGGCCGACGGCGAAAAGACCGACGGCGACGCCAGCCGGCGCCTCGCGGCCACGCTGGACTTCGGCGACCTGGAACCACCCCGGGGCCGGCTCGACCGTCCCGTACTGCTCGCCGAAGGTGGCAGAGACGAGTTCTGTGTACCAGGAACCATCACCCGCTTGGCCGAAGATCTACGAGCCGCAGGAACCCAGGTCGAGCACCACACCTATCCGCGGTACAGCCACCTCGACATCCCCTTCGTCGCCTTCCCTGAGACGCTGCCATTCGTCCAGCGGATCGCGCCGATCACGTAACCCACAGGAAGAGGGCCCGGCCGACCTAGCCGCCGGGAGCAATCCACCCCAGCACAGATTCCGCGGAGGCCCGGGCGACAACGCCCGGGCCTCGGCATGCGATCAAGTCTCCCTTCGGAAGACGTCACTGGCGCGCCATGGCGACACGGAGCCGCTCTGCAGGTGCGATGAGGTGGTCGGCGTTCTCGTCGGCATCCGCAATGTCGATCTGCACCCATTTCACCTTGCCGTTGAACGAGCTGGCACCCGGTGCATAGTCGTCGCTGACCGAGGTTCCGGTGTCCTCGCCAAGGTCGGTGGTCTCGTCGGCGGAGAAGATCATTGGCACCGTCGACTCCACCCGACCGGTTCCCGCCTGCTGGCCGTCGATGAAGAGCGCGACATCGCCGCCCTTACCCCAGCCGCCGCCGTCGTAGCTGAACTCGACACGAACCTGATGCTCGCCCGGTGCTACCCTGCCGCCGGAATACGCCTTGTACTGTTCGAGGCCAAACATGTTGTAACAGTAGGCCAAACGGCCTTCGTGCAAGTACAACGACCAGCCGCCGTATTGGCCGCCCTGCGCGATGAGCGCACCGGATCCACCGCCCTCCGGAACGACGATCTGAGCGGTCACCGCGTGCGACTTGTTCTTGACGTTGATGACGCTGCCCTCCGACAACCGCTTCATGCCGCGGAACATCAGCTGGGAGTTGCCCTGGACCAGCACGGGCCGACCGGCGAGGTCGCTGTTGAATCGCTCGACGCGCCGGTCGTCCAGCGGGAACACGTTGTACCGCGCGCCCTCGATCATGAACAGGCGCTGTAGTTCCGCCAGCTTCTCGGGCTGCTGCTCCGCGAGGTCGTGGGCCTGGGTCCAGTCGTCGGGGCCATAGAGTTCCCACACATCGTCGGCGATGTCGGGCGCCTCACCGAGGATCCAGGGAATGCTGTGCCGGGTCACCGCCGTCCAGCCCTGGTGGTAGATGCCACGGTTGACGAACATCTCGAAGTACTGCGTCTCGTGACGTTCGTCTGCGTCGCCGTCGTCGAACGAGTAGCGCATGCTGACGCCGTGCAACGGCTGCTGTCCGACGCCGTGAACCTCCTGCGGTTCGGGGATGCCGGCCACGTCGAGCACCGTCGCCGCGATGTCGATGACATGGTGGAAGTGCTGGCGTATCTCACCTTTGGCGGCGATACCGGCGGGCCAGTGGACGATCGTGCCGTTTCGGGTGCCACCCCAGTGCGATGCGACCTGCTTGGTCCATTGATAGGGGGTATCCATCGCGTGCGCCCAGCCCACTGCGTAATGATTGAACGCCTTGGGTGTGCCGAAGTCGTCGATTCGCGCCGCCATGAACTCGGTCGTCTCGACGTCGGTGACACCGTTGAGAGTAAGCAGCTCGTTGAACGTCCCGTGCGGTGTGCCCTCGGCAGAGGCGCCGTTGTCGCCGATGATGTAGTAGATCAGCGTGTTGTCGAGTTGGCCAAGATCCTCGACAGCGTCGACCAGCCGCCCCAAGTGGTGGTCGGTGTGGTCGAGGAACCCGGCGTAAACCTCCATCTGTCGTGACAACACTGGCTTGAGATCATCGGGCATGTCGTCCCAGGCGGGGATCTCCTCCGGGCGAGCGGTCAGCTCCGCGTCCTCGGGGATGATCCCGAGTTCCTTCTGCCGGGCGAACGTTCGCTCCCGCTGGGCATCCCAGCCGTCGTCGAATCGGCCCTTGTACTTGGCCGACCATTCCTCCGGGACGTGATGCGGTGCGTGCGTCGCACCCGGCGCCCAGTAGACGAAGAAAGGCTTTTCGGGCATCAGCGCCTTCTGCTGGCGAACCCATTCGATCGCATGATCGGTCATGTCCTCGGTGAAGTGGTAGCCGTCCTCAGGGGTTCGGTCGGGCTCGACCGGGACGGTGTCGTTGTAGATCGCCGGATAGTACTGGTTGGTCTCACCACCGATAAAGCCGTAGAAGTGCTCGAACCCACTGCCGGTCGGCCACTGTTGGAAAGGCCCCATCGGACTGGTCTCCCACACCGGCACCTCATGGCATTTGCCGAACTGGGCCGTGGAATAGCCGTTGAGCTTGAGAACCTCAGCCAGCGGAGCGGCGGTGTTCGGCCGGATCGAGTTGTAGCCGGGCGCCGAAGTCGCGAGTTCGGCGATAGCGCCCATCCCCACCGAGTGATGATTGCGCCCGGTAAGGATCGCCTGACGGGTGGGGGAACAGAGCGCCGTGGTGTGAAACCGGTTGTACTTCAGGCCCCCGCCGCCGAGTCGCTCGGCGGTCGGCGTCTGGCAAGGGCCGCCGAAAGCTGAAGAGGCACCAAACCCGACGTCATCGATCAGGACGATGATCACGTTCGGCGCGCCGGGCGGCGGGCGCAGCGGCTCAATCGGGGGAAAGTCCTGACCGGGATCGGTGGCGTCGTATTTGTATCCGACCGTCGGGGGGCGGTCAGGAATCGGCAGGGCAGCACGGCTCGGAGTATGAGGGGACATGCAACCTACAGTAGGAGCCCGCTGGCGAGCGGGGGCTGGACTTCGGCAAGCCGGGGCCTCACGAAACGAGCGCTGTCACGATGGAGGTCGTTTCGTGGAGTGCAGATTCGCCGATGTTCCCTATCGGCTCGTCCAGGGCTGCGACGGGAAGCCACTGAACCAGTTCCGGCAGAACGGTTCCCGTGGGTTGGTGTACAGCGACGACCATCGCCATGGCGCCGCCAGGCACCTCGCCGGGAATGAACGGGCAGGTGACCGCGCGCTCGGTCCCGGCAGCGAGATGAATCGTGTTCGACAGTACGACGGCGTACAGGTCATGGTCACTATCGCGGCGCGGCGTGATGTCACCTGGGGCAATCACCGGCCGGCAGCCCTATTCGCCTGATAGACCTTCTCTGCGTAGCCGTCGATATCCAGCGTTGGCACGGTGTGAGCGGTGTAGTGCTCCAGCGCGGTCCGCAAATGCTCGTTGCGCAGTGCTCGTTCGATCATCTCTGAGCGATTCAAACCAGCCGCCTCCGCGTCAGCATCGGCTGCCGCAAGCACCGCCTGATCAATCGTCACCGAAACCTTGGCTTTTGCCATACTCGACATCCTACTAATGATCGGACAATGATCCGACCACCCACGACACGCAAACGGGACGCGTGTCACTGCCAAACGGTGTCGTCGTCCCGGTAGTTGATCTTCAGCACCAGGACGCGGAAGCTCCTGGATGAACGATCCGCCGATACCGAGATCCACCTCGGGCACCAGGATCCGTTTGGCATAGCCGTCGCCGGCAACTTCGCGCGCGTGTTCGCGCCTACAGATCTTCATACGCACATCATCTGGGATCGGCGCCCCTGCGGTGGCACTCAAGCACGGCGGCGGTCCGGACGGCCGGGTTCCGCCAAAGCTCTCGCGGATGCGATACCTCCGCGGTACTCGAAACCACCGCACGGTGCGCAGAACGTAATCCGAGCCAAGCCATTCCGAGTTGTTCTAAGCTGAGTTCGCCTTGCTCGGGGCGTACCGGATATCTGCCGAGGTTCGAGACAGTCTGAACGCGGCCCGCGCCGCTGCGAGGCGAGGCGGCCCAACCCACGTGGAGCGGGGCCGTGAGCACGACCGGATTGGAGTGACCATGGCCCTGCCTGAACCATCACCGGAATCGACCTGCCTGATCACCGGCGCGTCATCGGGTATCGGCGCCGAGATCGCTCGTGCGCTCGCCAAGCGTGGCCAGAACCTTGTGCTGCTCGCTCGGCGCGTCGACCGGCTGGAAAGCCTGGCATCCGAGCTGGCCGACGAGTTCGGTGTCCGGGTCGACGTGCTCGGCTGCGACGTCAGCGACCCGGCGGCGCGCGCCGAGGTGCCCGACGCCGTCGCGGCGCTCGGTCTCACCGTCGAGGTGTTGGTCAATAACGCGGGCTACGGTACGGCCGGCAAGTTCGTCGAGCTCGACCCTGAACGCGAGGTTGGCATGGTCCGCGTCAACGTCGAGGCGGTCACCGCATTGTGTAGCGCGTTCGTCCCTCCCATGGTCGACCGCGGCCGTGGAGCGGTGCTCAACGTCGCCTCAACAATCGCCTTCCAGCCGATACCCGGCCAGGCCGGCTACGCGGCGACGAAAGCGTATGTGCTCTCCTTCACCCAGTCCCTGAACACCGAGCTGCACGGGACCGGCGTAACTGCCACGGCGCTGTGCCCCGGGCCGGTCAAGACTGAGTTCATGGACGAGCCCGGCATGGAGGAAAGCGCATCGGCGCTACCCAAGCCGATGTGGCTGGACCCGGCTGAGGTCGCCGAGGCCGGTATTCGGGGGTTGGAAAGCGGCAACGGGATCGTCGTCCCCGGCGTGGCCAACGTCGTCACCCGCTTGATCGGCCGGCACACCCCCCGGTGGCTGCTGCTCAGTACCATTCGGCGGTTAACCGGTGGGTGAAGCGAACCGCGCCCCCGACGACCAGGCCCAGCTGAGGTGGTCCAGACATCGATCAGCTCAGCGTATCTGCCCGCGATGATTGACAGGGTGTAGAAGCAAGCCGTGACCACCCCTCACCGATTGGCGCTCTCCAGGAAGACAATTGCCGTCCTGGTGAAACTGATCGCAACCACTGTCGTGCTGGTGCAGTGCACCTCGGCTCCACAGCCGCCAGCTGCCGCCACCCCCGCACCCGTTGCGCCATCGGCGCCGTCCACGCCATCATCCCAGGCTGCCGAACCTGCGGCACCGGTACCTGCCGCGGCGGTCGTCTACCCGGTGACCGCCACTGATCTTGGCGCAAGCTGGCGTCCGGGCTGCCCGGTCGGGCCGGAGCAGTTACGGCGGGTCGAGGTCGACCACATCGGCCTTGACGGCCGCACCCACCGCGGCGCGCTGATCGTGAACCACAACCTGGTATCGGAGGTCATAGCGATCTTCGAACAGCTCTACGAACTGCGATACCCCATCGAGAAGATCCGAACGGTCGATCACTATCCGGGTGCTGATGACGAACTGTCTATGCGGGACAACAACACTTCAGGGTTCAACTGTCGGGGCATCCCGGGCACCGACGACTGGTCCCAACACGCATACGGTCGGGCTATCGACGTCAACCCGCTTCTCAATCCGTTCATCGACAGCGCTGGTGATTTCGCACCGGCGAACGCGGCGCCATACTTGGACCGCAGCCGCATCGATCCCGGACTCCTGCACGAAGGCGACCCAGCCGTGCTCGTGTTCACCGATCGTGGTTGGCAGTGGGGTGGATTCTGGACAACTCCTATCGACTACCAACATTTCGAGCGCCCCTGATCGCCTGCCACGGCGGCAACCAAAAGGCCCTGTCCTGCACAGGGTCATCGAATCCCGCCAGGCGCTGCGGCGGATGGAATGCTACTCGACGGGGCGGAGCACCACCATCCCGGGAACGGTACGCAGGTAGTCGAGGAGTGAACTGTCGACCACCTTGTTGTTCTCGCTCAGCGACGAAGCATTTCGAAGGACTGGCCCGTCAGGTGTGTCGATGAAAATGCCGACATGTGTCACGTCGAGACCGCCGTCTGCGGCATAGGCGCCGATGTAGTCACCGGTCTGCAGCCCGCCGATGACGCTGTTGTCGACGAACTCACTTGGAATATAGGAAATGGTTCGTGCCACGACCGGTAAACCCGGCAAGTACACCCCACCGGAGTCCTTCTCGTTGAGATGCTTGGTCGACTGAATCGAGTTGGCGCTGAGACTCTCGGTGATGTCGGTCGCTATCGCGGGAGCGGCTGCAGACCAGTCTGTGAAGAAGTGCTTTCGGTCCTCGAAATCGACGACGCCGTTCTTGTATCGGACCTGAACGAGATTGTCGATAAACTCGTCGCGGTCGCCGGACCGCTTAAGCGCTTCGACGTAGTCGGCATAGGTGAAACAGTCGACCTCCTCCAAGTCAACAACAAGCTGCTCAGCCTCGCTCATCGAACCGACAAGCGTGTTGGCGCCATAAGGCACCCCCAGGAACTGCCGTGACACCAGGTCCGAACGCTCGGACCGGCCCGCGTTTGACGCGGTGTTTCGCACCGCCAGCAGAGTTTGGAGGATCTGCTCACTTTGGCTGGAAATCTGGACGGCGGGCGCGGCTGCGGCCTCAGGAATCGGGGCCGTGGCGACGGCAAGGGCCGACAGTGCTCCCAGGCAGGCCAGCCGGATCGCGAAACCACGCCTGAGGTGAGGCTCCCGACTTCGGTTGAATCGGATGGGCATGAGCTGGACCTCACCGGAGTGTGACAGTTTCCAACACTGTACTTACTGCACTACTGCGGCGAATCTCTCCCGCCCCGGCGCGGCCGTGGCTGTGGTGGACTCCGTGATGGCGAGCACATGCGGGAAACGGGTGCCTGGCTCTTCGGTCATGAGGTGACTTCTTTGTCGGGAGCGGTCGATGGGGACGCTGTTGGGGCAAACGCCGTGGTGCCGTGGGCGAAGCGGCTGCGCAGCGCCAGGGAGACGTAGACCAGCGCCACCAGCACGGGGACTTCGATCAGTGGGCCGACGACTCCGGCCAGGGCTTGGCCGGAGGTGGCGCCGTAGGTGGCGATGGCCACCGCGATGGCCAGTTCAAAGTTGTTGCCGGCGGCGGTGAACGCCAGTGTGGTGGTGCGCTGGTAGCTCAGCCCCAGCGCCGCCCCCAACAGGTAGCCGCCGCCCCACATGATCGCGAAGTAGGCCAGCAGCGGCGGCGCGATGCGGGCGACGTCCCACGGGTGGTTGGTGATCTGCTCACCCTGGAGCGCAAAGAGGATCACGATGGTGAACAGCAGCCCGTACAGCGCCCACGGGCCGATCCGGGGCAGGAACTGGCTCTCGTACCATTCTCGGCCCTTGGCCCGCTCACCGATGCGGCGCGACAGATAGCCCGCCAGCAGCGGGAGGCCGAGAAAGATCAGCACCGATTTGGCGATCTGCCACGGTGAGGTGTCGATCGTTGTCTGCTCCAGGCCCAGCCAGCCCGGTAGCACCGACAGGTAAAACCAGCCCAGCACGGCGAACATCGCAACCTGGAAGACCGAGTTCAAAGCAACCAGGACGGCGGCGGCTTCGCGGTCGCCGCAGGCCAGGTCGTTCCAGATGATCACCATCGCGATGCAGCGCGCCAGCCCGACGATGATCAGCCCGGTTCGGTATTCGGGCAGGTCGGGCAACATCAGCCAGGCCAGGGCGAACATCAGCGCCGGACCGAGCACCCAGTTCAGCAGCAGTGACGACAGCAGCAGCTTGCGGTCGCCGGTGACGGTGTCGAGCCGGTCGTAGCGGACCTTGGCCAGCACCGGGTACATCATGATCAGCAGGCCCAGCGCGATGGGGAGTGAAATCCCGTCGATTTGAACGCTTTCCAGCGCGGTGTTCAATCCCGGGATCCGCCAACCCAGCATCAACCCGGCAACCATTGCCAACCCGATGAACAGCGGCAGGAAACGGTCCAGGGCGGACAGCTTTCCGACGACCGCCGGGTGCGTCGCCGATTGCGTGTCGGTCACGCCGGAACCCCAGCGGACTCTACGGTGGCACCCAGGAGGATCCCCAGGCTGGCCAGCGCCTCGGGCACCACCGCGTAGTAGACCCACGAGGCTCGGCGGTCAGACCGCAGCAGGCCGGCCTCACGGAGCACCTTGAGGTGATGCGACACCGTGGGCTGGGAGACATCGACCCCCACTGAGATGTCGCAGACACACGCCTCGGCGCCGGCGTGGCTGGCGATGGCCGAGAACAACTGCAACCGCACCGGATCGCCCAGCGCCTTGAGCTTGACCGCCATGTCCGCCGCTGCAGCGGCCGACAGCGGTTCCCGCAGCACTGCGCTGGGTGGGCAACACTCGCCTGCGGAAGACCGGACTGGGTTCGACATACATCGATATTGACAGTCATCGATCCAATGCCGCAAGCGGACATCGGATGAAGTTCCGCCATCCCGGCTTTGCGCGCGTAATCCGTTCCTCGTATTGATCTGCAATGTCGCGGCCCCGGGGAAGCCGTAGAGCGGGGTAGAGCGAATGCGGGCTGGCTCTTCGGCCGACCCGGTATTATCGGCCACACGCCGAAATGCCCTCGCGCCCAACGGTAACCTTGTCTGCACGGCCAGGCCTCAATACCCCTGACGAGCTCCCCAGACACCTCGCCTGGAGGCTTACGGGTGCAGGCTGAGGATCAACCCCCCGGTGTCCGGGCCGGACGCCACCAGGTCCGGGAAGCGCCCGCGCAAGCCCTCCAGCAGGCGCGCGTGCAGGGTGTGGTCGGCGGCGGCGCACCGCGCGCAGGCCCCACCGAGGGTTACGGCCACATCGTCTCCGGCGCGTTCGGCGGCCACCGATCCGCCGTGCGACCTGATGAAGTCGCCGACCGAGCCGTCCAGCAGATCGTTGGTGACCAGGTACAGCACCTCGCCTGGATCCGGGTCGATCACCCAGTCGCCCGGGTGCTCCAGAGCGGCGCGCAGCGCCGCCGCCACCTCCGGTCCCACCGTCGACCAGGACAACTCGTCACGCAGCCAAAGCCAGACTGCGGTGTGCTCCACCAGGCCCGAGGTGAGCGTCTCGGCGGCGAACATCTCGCCGAGTCGACCGGGGGCTGTGCGCACCCGACCGGCCGGCAGCGCCCCGGGAGGCAACATCACCCAGCGCACCGCCCGCGGTTCGCCGGACACCCGCTCGGCGTGCAGGCCGATCATCCGAGCGCCGAGACCACCGCCCTGGCGAGGAAGGCCATCGCCCACGCCAGGACGAACATGTAGCCGAAGGCGATCAGCGGCCAGCGCCAGGTGCCGGTCTCGCGGCGCAGCACCCCGACGGTGGACATGCACTGCAGGGCGAACATGAAGAACACCATCAATGCCGTTATGGTCGGGATGTCGAAGAGCTTGCGGCCCTCGGGAGACCCGTCGGGGACCCGCATGGCCTCCAGCGCCGAGCCTGGATCCTCGGGATCCTCGGCGGCGGCCACTTGGCCGAGGGTGGCGACGAAGACTTCCCGGGCGGCCAGCGAGGACAGCACGCCGATGTTGATCCGCCAGTCGAAGCCCAGCGGGTCGAACACCGGCTCGATGGCCTTGCCGATCGAGGCGGCATAGGAATTATCGAGCACATAGGCCGACACCGCCACCTCGTCGGACGTGTCCACCCCCGCGGCCGCCATCGACGCCTCGGTGCGCAGCGGCAGGTTCAGCAGCACCCACAGCACGACCGTGGTAGCCATGATGATCGTGGTGACCTTGCGCAGGAACCCCGACGCAGCCGTCCACACCTCGGCCAGAACGCTCTTGAGCCGCGGCACCTGGTACGGCGGCATCTCCATGTAGAACGGCAGCATCGGCCCGCCCCGCGAGCTGAGCTTCTTGAACACCGCCGCAGCGCTCATCGCCGCCACCGCCCCGAGGAGGTAGAGGGTGAACATCACCACGCCGCGGGCGTTGAACGGCCCGACCTTGGCGTCTTCGGCGAACAGCAGACTGACCAGAAGGATGTAGACCGGCAGCCGCGCCGAGCAGGTCATCAGCGGCGCACCCATCATGGTGGCCAGCCGGTCTTTGGCCGACGGCAGCGACCGGGTCGCCATGATCCCGGGGATCGCGCAGGCGTACGACGACAGCAGCGCGACGAACGCCCGGCCCTCCAGACCGGCGCGGGCCATCACGCGGTCCATCAGGAACGCCGCGCGGGCCAGGTAGCCGGTGCCCTCCATCACCGCGATCAGGACGAACAGCAGCACGATCTGCGGGACGAACACCAGCACTCCGCCCACGCCGCCGATCACGGCCTGGGACAGGAACGCTGAGAGCCACCCAATGCTGACATGGTTGGCCACCAGTTCGCCGAGCCAGCCGAAGAAGGTCTCGACGTAGCCCTGCAGTGGGGCGGCAAGGGTGAAGATCGTCTGGAAGAAGGCGAACATGATCAGCAGGAAGACGATCGTGCCGAACACCGGGTGCAGCAACACCGCGTCGATGCGGCGGGTGCGCTCATCGACATCGGGTAGCCGGTATCCGGCGGATTCGAGCACCGAATCGGCCCAGGCCGGTGCCTCGGCCGCATCGGTGGGCGGCGGCACAACCGGATGGCTCCACGACTCGGGATCGGCCATCAGCCGCCGGATCTCGGCGACCCCGTCGCGATGCCCGGCCGTCACCGCGACGACCGGCACCCCCAGGGCCCGACTGAAGGCGGCGGTGTCCAACCGCCCGTTACGGCGGGCCAGGTCGTCGGTGAAGGACAACACCACGCAGACCGGCAACCCGGTCTGGGCGACCTGGGCCAGCAGCCCTAGCGAGCGGCGCAAGGTCGTCGCGTTGAGCAGCACCAACATCGCGTCGGGCCGATCCGCGCCGACTCGGGTGGTGTCCAGGACTTCGACCACGATCTGCTCGTCGGGGCTGATCGGATCCAGGCTGTAGGTGCCCGGAAGGTCCTCGAGCACGATGCTGCGCCCGTCGTCCAGACGGGTGCGGCCCTCGTACTTGGAGACCGTCACGCCCGGATAATTGCCGGTCTTGGCGTGCAGACCGGTCAGCGCGTTGAAGAGCGTCGTCTTACCCGAGTTGGGGCTGCCGACCAGCGCGAAGCGGGTCAGCCCGGTGTCCGGGGTGGCCGTTGAACCCGCTCCGCCGTGGCAGCCGTCCCCGCTCACGGGACGGCTTCGACGTGGATCCCGGCGGACTGGCCGCGACGCAGAGCGATCTCATAATCGCCGACCCGGAAGATCGCCGGATCCCCCAGCGGGGCGCGCCGCACCATCACCACCTCGGTGCCCGGAACCAGGCCCAGATCGAACAGCCGCCGCGACGTGCACGCCTCGACCCCGCCGGCGTAACAGGACACCGTGGCCCGCTGGCCCGGCCGCAGATCGGCCAAAGTGAGAAATGCCGGGGCTTCCGCGGAGACCAGCGCGCGTCGGCTCAGCATCTCGGAGACAGGGGACATGAATTGTAAGCTAGCCTTACCTCAGTAAGAATGGCAACCTGTCGCGCAGAAGAACTGCGGCTGCGGTCGGCGCGGCGACACCGGGCATTCGCGGGACTCAGCCCCGGCGGCTGTGAATCCTTCGCAGCAGCGACGCCTCGGCATGGCCGTGACACAGCCGATCCAATATTGTTTGCGCACGATATCGCATGCGAGTAATAATTGGCTGTGTTGATCGACTGGTCCGACGAGTTCGACACTTCCCTCACCCGGTTGGAGGAATCGACGGATTCCGTCGATCGGCAGCGCCTTCGGTTGCTGCAGGCCGAACTTTCGATCCTGCAGAGTCTCGATGAGGCGCCTACCGACGACACGCCCTCACTTAAGCGGGTGAGCCAGTCTCGCCGATACCAGGTCTGGCGCGTCGCCCACCCTTACCGGGAGGGGGTCGCCGTCCGTCTGATCGTGTGGTTCCCAACCACCGATCACGCTGTGGTCGCACTGCTCGCCGGAGACAAGGCCCGCATGGGCGATGTGTTCTATGACAGTGTCGGCATCCGCGCTGACGCTGCGATCGAGTCCTGGATTCGTCAGACTCGCGAGAAGGAGGAGGAGACATGAGCAAGAAGTTCATGCGCGGCAACGCCCGCCTGGCCAAGATGCTCGCCGATCCGGAGACCCGTGCAGAGGTGGACGCGATCGTTGACGAGATGGGCCAGATTGACCGGGCGTACAAGATGGGCCTGGCAGCGGTGCGCCATGCCGCAAACCTGACTCAGGCAGAACTGGCCCAGCGGATGGGTATCAAGCAGGCCGCGCTGTCCGGCGTGGAGAACCGTGAGGATCTGCTGCTGTCCACCCTGGCGAGTTACCTCGAAGCCGCGGGGGCGCGCGACGTAGCGATAACCGCCAAGCTCGGAGACCGCACCATCGAGATGCCGTTGCCGAGAGTAGCCGGACGCGACGCGGCCCCAGCGTGACAGGGCCGAACCCCGGTTGTCATGGGTTGTCGTGTATTCGCGGCACACCACCGCACCCCGGCAGGTGCGGGTTTTCCTGGGCTATCGGTGGATAGACTGACAACAACCCCTCCTCTCCTCCCTTGTAGATTCTCACGGCCGCTGCACCCGGACGCTGCGCCGAACTGCGCGTTTGAGATTCGTCTCACGGGACTGCACCCGCTGTTTGTCTCACGGAACGCTTTATTTCCTACGCGCGGGGAGAGCCCTGTCCGGCGACGACGAAGTGTATGATAACCCGTATGACAGCAGCGCCGGAAATTGTGCAGGCCCGACTGACAGCGGCAGACGCGATGCAACTTGACGATGACCGTAAGGTTCTAGGCCTGGCTACCCGATCCGATGCGGTTCGGGAGGGGCTGCGCTTGCTGCACAAGGCGGCACGCTACGCCGCGCTGGCGCAGGAATACGACGACTTCTACGGGGCGGGCGCGCAGGCTCCGATGGGGGCTATCGCTGCTTACGGCGACCAGGTGGCCGCCGAGACCGTTGCGAACAACTGACCAATGTTTCGAGGCGACGTATGGGACGTGCAGTTCCCCAAACCGGTCGGAACGCGCCCGTGCGTCGTACTCACCAGTAATCCGCTCATCACCCGTTTGGGGGCGGTTACCGTCGTCGAAGTCACCGGTACCGCCGGCCCGCCCTCGACCCATGTCGATATTGACGCGGAGGCGGGCCTAACCGGACGGGATCGCGCCTGGGTGAACACCACAGAGTTGCACACGATCCCGAAGGGCAAGCTCCGACGGCATCGCGGACGCCTCAACCCCAGCGAGCTTCGCCGCGTCAGCACCGCCGTCCGCGTAAGCCTTGACCTCGATTAACAGCCAGAACGGATGCGGGAATGAGTAGTTCGATAAGGGAGATGAAGTGAAAGGCGATTCGAGGGCGAGGCATTGTTGCGGATCTGGGGCGACGATCTGGGTCGCTCCCCACCAGATGGCGCTGTGCCCTCACTGCCGAATGGAGGTTCACGTTTCCACGGGCGGCTACCGCTGGGTTTCCGCACCACCGGGCCGGGCCGGGAAGCCGCCGCCGCCTTACAGGAACCTTAAGCCGCACTACGGTGGTGGTTGTCGAGATGCAGTGAGGATTAGCAGAAAGGCTGACATCGGGTCAGAGTTGCCCGCTCTCGGATCGTGAATGAATGGCTCTGGGGGTGCCCTGCTGTTCCTACCCCAGCGCCGCTAGCGCGTTGGCCATTCTTCGATCTCGCTCGGGGAGAGCGGCGTCCATTGCCGCCTGTTCGTCGTCAGGCATGGCATAGCTGATCATCCAATGAGCGTCGACGCGAAAGATCACGATCTCATCTGCCATGCCCGACAGCGGTTGGCCGTATACCTCTGACAGGTACGCGTCTATTCGATCGCGCTCGACGCCCACTAGTCGAGTAGCGACTCCATGCGCCCAAACGCCGTACCCGTCGCGGGGCGTGTACCCCACGCTAATCTCCGGACGGGCGGATAGATGTCGAGCTTTGACCGATGTCGCTGCAGTCGAGAAATACCACTGACCGTGCAGGAAATGGCCATCCACCGCTGAAAGCCTCGGCGCGCCAGAGCCACTGACTGTTGCCACGTTAAGCACCAAGACGCCTCCCATGTCGGCACTTAGTCGCACTGCTGACAACCGCCGGCTCGGGGTGACGATGCCAGTTAGATGCCGCTGACCACCCGCGGCGCTCGACGAGTCGAGTAGGCGCTGGAGATCGGCTAGTTCCCTCGCAGTTTCATTCATGGCGCGAGCCTGACATACGCGTCCGACGCCTTCCTTTGGGCCGCCCTATCAGTCCCGTTAGTCGCCCTTGCGATGGCCAACACCCCTTGTTAAACAAGCGCCTACGGATTGCCAATCCTCGTTGCATCGTCGTCGCCGGGCCCGTGCCCGCGCATCAGCTGAGCATCGTTTGGGCCCGCTGCGGTCGTGAGCGGCCTTGCACACCGGAATTCGTCCCGTCGGTTGAAGAAACCTCCTTCAACCCGTTTGGTACCGGTGTGAGCGCGGGTTTCCGTCAGTGCGGGGGGAACTGCTGCTGGTCCGCCACCCGAGGAGCTCGCCCGAGTTGGGACCTCAATCCGCGCGAAGGCTGCGGCGGACGTCCTTCATGAGCAACACGAGATGAAGGTTGTCGGTGGGGCTCTGCTCGAACTCGGGTACGAGATGAAGGTAGAAGTTGCGGGCTTCGGTGGATTCGGCGTGGACGAGCAGTCCGCGACAGCCGATGTCATCGGAGAGCTCAATGAGTCGCGCGAAGACGTCTTGAAGCATCCCGGCTCCAAGACCCGCGCGTTCGTGGTCGACAGCCACGCCGAGCCGAGCGAGCAGAGCTACCGGTTGGGGATAGCGGCCAGCGCCTTTCCGCACACGGCTGGGGATTGCATCGGTGTGGAGCTGGGCCATGCACCAGGCGTAATAGGCGGCGACACGGTGGCTTTGGTGCTCGGTAACGACGAATACTCGCGTGGTGCCGGTGGCGGCTGACTGACGCGCGTAGCGGCGCAGCCAGTCGGTCTGCTCCGATGAGCGACACCGGAAGTCGGTCAGGTCGTGACGATCAGCAAGCAGCTCAGGCGGTCGGTACGTCCCGCTCACTCGCTGAATGGCGAGGGACGTTGCATCAGTGCCCGCAGCCCCGGCAGATCGCGGGCCGGGCGCGCGTTGAGGGCTTCCCACTGCTTGAGAGCCGAGGGGTCAAGCCCGAAGTGGTCTCGGTCGGCAAGTATTCGGCGGGCGGCCTCGGAGGCGTGGGTGACGACAAAGTCGGTCAGGTCGGTTCCGCTGGCGATCACGGCACGATCGATCAACTCCCGCTCCTCAGTTGTCGTGCGTAAGTCCATCCGGCGATTTCTGCGCCGGAACTTCGTGTCCATCGCCCGCACCTTCCTTTGTTTGTACGTCCATCGTACGGCCATGTCGGCGATTTCGCTCGCCGCCGCGGCCAGATCCAAGTCGATGGTGGCCCGCGCCTCCGCCGGGGTGCGGAACTGCAGCGCCGTGCCCCCGGTCACCAGCCACCGGTCGGGATCATGGGCGAACAACCGGGACACGAACTGTTGAATCGCGAAGCGCCGCGCCAGATCTTGCCGGTCAGCGCTGGCCTCCCAGGCGGCTTCGAAGTCCTTGCGGGCGTCCCGGCTGTGGCGGACAGTTGGCCGGCCGCCCGGTGCGGTCGGCCACAGCCCCGATCCGACTGTTTAACGCCGCCCGAAACGCCGCTTCGCTGCTGTAAGTGCGGCGGGCATCCAGGACGTTCTCGAGGCCGTTGCGGCGCTCCGTGAGCTGTTGGGCCTGCTCATGGGAGTGCTGGTCGTCGTCGTTGTAGGTTTTCGAAATCCGTTTCATATCGCGGTCTTCTGAGCTGCGTCGCTTCTGTTTGTCTCACTTCGTTTCATCTCGGTTTGTCTCACAAACGGCTTCATTTCCTAGCGCTTTTGCCGAGCGCGGCTGAGGCCACGGGTCCGTGGCAATAAGTACTAGATCTGATACAGTCGTAAGGTGTCTAACCCGTCCATGTTGGTACGCACCTTACGCGGAGTTCGCGAAGAGGAATACGTCCGATTCGTAGCCGACTGGCTTACGCGCGCGGTCGACTTGGACGATGCCCCGGCCCTCACGGGGAATAGGACGATTGACGCGCTAACGGCCGCGGCGACGGCGCACTGCGCGATGACGCGGCATTCGGCGATTCCAGCGTGGACCAATGAGCCCGAACGGGTGCTCGACCAGATGTGGTATCCCGGCCCATCGGGACTGTTCGCGCACGCCTTAGTCCATAGTCCGCTAGCTTTCGTGAACCGTGGCGTGCTGGTCGAAGAGCATTCGCTCGAGTCGGTATGACGGCGCAGTTCTTAGGGCGAGACGAGCTGGAAGCCCTCCTCGGGGAACTGGGCGGCGATCTTGCAGCGAAGGGGATTCGCGGTGAACTGTTCATCGTCGGCGGCGCCGCCATGGCGCTGGCTTACAGCACCCGGCGCACGACGGTCGACATCGACGCGGTCTTCGAACCCAAGACCGAGATTTATGCTGCGGCTCGCCGGTTGGCCGCACGGCACGGCCTTCCCGATGCTTGGCTCAACGACGCGGTCAAGGGCATGCTCCCCGGGCCGGACCCTGACATTCGTGAGGTGATGTCGGTCCCGGGTCTGCGGGTCAGTGTCCCTTCTCCGCGTTACTTGCTGGCGCTGAAGGTGTTCGCCTCTCGGGTCGATCGCGATCGTGATGACATCGTCTTCCTCGCAGAGCTATGCAACGCACGGACCGCCGACGAGGTGCTGGCGATCACCGAATCGGTCATGGGGGGAAGGCAGCTACTACCGCGCTCGCAGTTCTTCATCCAGGAGCTGTTTCCCCGGCGCAAAGAGCCGTGGTTGCGGCGACTGCTCAAAACCGGCCGCCGTCGCACCGCCGCGGAGTCGAAACCCGGCCACATCAAGGCTGGTGGGCGGGTGCCGACGACTGTCCACGGCGGGATCTGCGGCGCCCGCACCAGTCGTGGTGGTTACTGCCAAAATCAGTCCGGCTCGTGTCCACATCACCGATGAACTCCACGCATTCCTTCGGCGAGCAGCTTCGTCAAGCCCGACGCTCAGCAGGCATGTCAATCGCCGAACTCGCCCGGCTGGCCGCCACCTCCCGGTCCCTGATTCACGCCTACGAAAACGGGACCGTCTCACCGTCGGTAGCCAGAGCGCAAACGCTCCTCGATCACCTCAACCACACACTGAGCGTCACGCCGAAAAACCCCTAGCGCTCATCACGCTACCGAATCAGCGCGTAGCGGCCGCAGGAGCGCTTAAACGTCTGTAAATCAACGCTATTGGCGGATCCGCCATGACTCCGTCATCACTCG
>JAHZJB010000083.1 GCA_022601135.1 Actinomycetes bacterium
GGCCAGGTAGCGGATCTCGCCAACCCCCGGGTACTGATAGAGATCTGCGACCGGCTCGGTGATCGAAGCGACCCGCTCGGTGAAAGCCGGATCACCGGCCAGCACGTCGGGGGTGCCCGGTTGTTGGGGGCTCTTGGTCAGGTACTCCCCATTGACGTAACCGAGGAACACTTCGTTGGGCCGGGCGATGTTGTACGCCATGGCCTCCCGGATAAGCTCTTCCACCCCGGCGAAAGGTGCCCCCGTGCCGGGATCGATGCCCGGGCCGGTCAGCTCGGCAAACTCCTGAACCTCAACCAGCAACGCCTCGTCCATTCGCGTGTTGACAGCCGAGACCAAGAGGCGCCAGGTCGAGAAGGTCGCGACCGCCAGTGCGGCGATCAAGAACAAGAGCATCCAGCCGATGATCCGGGTGCGGGCAGCCGACGGCAGCATCCGCCGCACCTTCGACCGCAGTGCGGACTGGGTGGCTTGCATCGCCGCCTCTCGATTCGGCGCGGGCCAAATGATGCTGACCCGGATGTGGACGCTCCACGAACCTAACACCCACCGACCAGGCAGAACCTGGCCCCGCAAATCCGCGAGCGCGCCCCACCCCGCATTCCGCACCCGGGGGTCAGCCAAATTTCGGCAAAAAGAGGAGTCCTAAGACCCTTTCGCCATGCAACTGGCATTACCGAGACTTGAAACCTGAACCGAAAGCAATCCCGCAAGTCCCGGAGGGAAATGCTCCGCGCTTTGCGAGTGGGCGGGGCTTGATGGATACGGCCTGTCGCGCTGGGCGATACACCCCACCCGGATAGCCGTCAGAGGGAAACACATGGGACGACGCGCGATCCCGATGCTCGGCGTGATCGGCGCTCTCCTTGCGGCGCTCGTAGTCATCGCACCACTGGCCGCTCCAGTTGAGTCGTCCGCCGACGACGCGGATGAGATCACGCTGTACTTCTTCTGGGGAGAGGACTGCCCACATTGCGCAGCCGCCAAGCCGATGCTCGCCGAGCTCGAGGCCCGGTACCCGCGACTCCAGGTGCGCTCCTTCGAGGTGTGGAACAGTTCCGAAAACCAGAATCTGTTCGCCGGCATGACCGCAAAGTTCGGAATAACGCGGCCCGGGGTGCCCACCTTCTTTCTGGGCCAGAGATATTGGGTGGGTTACGCCGAGGCAACCTCTCAACGCCAAATCGAATCCGCGATCCTTCAGTGTCTGGACAGCGACTGCCCGGACGCCGGGGCCGGCGTGTTCGCAACCGCCGCCGACGCGCCGCCTGCTGGCACCCCAACGGCCGCTACCCCGGAGGCAACCGGCGAGGATGTCATCAACCTTCCCATTTTCGGCGAGGTTGACGCCGGCAAGCAGTCGCTCGCACTGAGCACTCTGCTCATTGCTGCGGTGGATGGTTTCAATCCATGCTCGCTGTGGGTGCTGTCGGTTCTGCTTGCGCTGACGCTGCGCACCGGATCCCGGCGCACGATCGTGGTGATCGGGTTGGTCTTCATCTTCGTGACCGCGCTGGTGTACGCAATGTTCATCGCCGGACTGTTTTCGATCTTCTCGGTGGTCAGTTTCGCACCATGGGTGCGCGGCGTCGTCGTACTGACGGCCGCCAGCATCGCCGCGATTAACATCAAGGACTTTTTCTGGTTCAAAAAGGGTGTATCGCTGACGATTCCGGACGCCAGGAAGCCGGGTATCTACCAACGGATGCGCCACGTCCTGGCTGCCAGCGACTCCTTGCCAACCCTGATTGCCGCAACGGCAGTGCTCGCCGCAGGGGTGTCATTTGTTGAACTAGCCTGCACGGCAGGATTTCCCGTCTTGTGGACCAACATCGTCGCGGCCCAGGACGTCAGCCCGACAGTCTTCGCCCTGCTGCTCGGCCTCTACATGCTGGTGTACCAACTCGATGAACTGGTCATCTTCGGGGTAGCCGTCGTCACCCTACGCGCCACCAAAATTCAAGAGAGACAGGGCCGTCTGCTGAAACTGGTCGGCGGCATGCTGATGCTGAGCCTCGCGATCGTCATGTTGGTCAACCCGTCGCTGATGACCAGCGTCGAGACAGCGCTGCTCGTATTTGCAGCGGCGGGCGTGGCCACCTTGCTAGTCCTGTTGATCCAGCGCATCATCCGGTCTCGACAGGTCGCCCGCAGCGTCACCACTGACCGCACGTCCGAGTGCCAGCAGCGCTAGCGGCCGAACGATCATGCAAACGGCGAACGAGAATTGGGCATCACCTTCGGCACCGCCTGGCTACCGCCGTCATTTGCGTCGTCGCCGGGGACGGCCCCACAGGTACACCGTTGAGCCTTGGGGATGCCGGCCATGACGCTGTCGACGTGCTCGCCACAGCCGTCCCAACCGGTTTTGCCGCATGTCGCGCATCGCACCGGGTAACACATGTTCTTCTCCTTACCGCTCGTTACAGCCTGAAGTGCGAGGCTCCGCCACGCACCGCATACCTCTCACCTGCCGCGCTCAAGTCCGGGAGCCGTCCCGACTGCGAATCGCGGACTCGACTTCGTCCGCGGAGATCTGTTTGGTACAGAAGAACCAGTCCTCGCAATGGACGCCGTCGACTTGGCCGTCCATCCGTTCTTTCGCTGTACCGCACGAACCCGCCGGTGGCACTATCACCGCGTCGCCGGGGCGCCAGTCCGCCGGTGTCGCAACGTCGAAATGGTCGGCCGTCTGAAGTGCCTTGACCACCCGGAGTAACTCGTCGAAGTTGCGGCCCAGGCTGAGCGGATAGTAGATGATCGTCCGGATAACGCCTTCCGGATCAATGAC